>DATNKY010000287.1:0-3059 GCA_035603155.1 Solirubrobacteraceae bacterium | reverse complement strand
GACACGCGTACCCAGATAGACCCGCCACACAAGGAGACAACGATGCACGGTGATTTAGGCGTCTGGACCTACGAAGACTGCGCGCTCGTGCTGATCGACTACCAGAACGAGATGTTCGAGGTCATCCGCTCCGAAACGGACAGAGACCTGGTGGAGCTGAATGTGAGGCTGTTGGCGAAGACCGCCAAGGCGCTCGAAATGCCGATCGTGCTGTCAACAGTAGGGGTCGGGTTCGGGTTCAACGGCCCGACGCTTCCCGCGATTCTGTCCGAGCTGGAGGGCATCGAGCCGCTCGACCGGTCATCGATGAACGCGTTCGAGGATCAGGCCTTCCGAGAGGCGGTGGCGGCGACCGGGCGCAAGCGACTGATCATCGGTGGCCTGCACACCGAGATCTGCCTCTCGTTCGCGACGGTCCAGGCCCTGAAGGACGGTTATGACGTGATGTACGTGACCGACGCCGTCGGAGGGCGATCGCAGACCGCGCATCGGACGGGTATCGAGCGGCTCGCGCACGCCGGCGCCGTGCCAAGTACGGCACTCGCGGTCAACACCGAGCTCTTCCGCGACTGGGCGTCACCGGTCGCCGGCGCGGCCCGCGACGTCATCTACTGGTACTTCACGGAGGTCTCAAAGCTGACCGACGAAGTCGGCGTCGCCAACGCGGAGAAACAGGCCGCGGCTGCCATCCTAGAGGAGGCAAAGTGATGCCTGGGCGGCTATCTGAAAAGGTCTGCGTCGTCACCGGCACGGGCGGGGCCATGGGCCGCGCAACGGCTCTGACGTTCGCCCGAGAGGGTGCGCGGCTCGTCGGCTGCGACGTGGCCGTCGAGCCGGCGGACGAGACCGTCGAGCTCGTCCGGAAGGCGGGCGGCGAGATGGTGTCGGTGCAGCCGTGTCTGCTTGACGATCCGGGCGAGTGCGCAAAGCTAATCGACCTGGCGATACAGACGTTCGGCAGGATCGACGTGCTGTTCAACCTCGCGGGCAGGTCGCACTTCGGCCTGCTCGAGGACGTCACCGACGAGGACTGGGACGCCGCGCGCCGCGACGAGGTCGACCTGATCTTCTATCTGACGCGGGCAGCATGGCCCCACCTGAAGGACAGCGGCGGCGTGGTGGTGAACATGGCCTCGCTGAACGGACAGCTCAGCTTCAAGAGCCTCGCCTCGCTCTCCCACACCACGAACAAGGCTGGAATCATCGGTATGACCCGTCAGCTCGCCCTGGAGGGAAGCGAGCATGGGATCCGCGTGAACTCGATCTCGCCGGGCCTGATCCAGAGCGGCGCCACCCGAGCACACCTCGACGAAGGCGAAGGCGGGTGGACGCGCGAGATGAGTGACCGGACGCTGCTCGGCCGGCTGGGGAGGCCGGAGGACGTGGCGAACGTAGCGTTGTTCCTGGCCTCTGGCGAGAGTGCGTACGTGACCGGGATCGACGTCGTGGTGGATGGCGGGATGAAGGTCTGGTGACGCCGTGGTGAACGCCCAGCAATCAGATCCGGTAGCGAGCGCTGACGGCAGCGCAGCGACCGTGGCCGAGACTCGCCGACACCGGTCCGGCTTCTGGGCCGTGGCGTTCGCCCTCGTGATCGTCATGGCATCTGCGACGCTGCCGAGTCCGCTCTACGGCCTGTACCGCATACGAGATCACCTCTCGTCGCTAACAGTGACGGTGATCTACGCGATCTTCGCGGCCGGGACGATCGCCGCGTTGCTGTCAGTCCAGTTCATCGTTTCGCGCGCCGGACGCCGAGGCGCGATGCTCGGCGCGGTGGCGACGATGATGGCAGCGGCGGGTTTGCTCGCGGCATGGAAGGCGCTGCCAGGGCTGCTCATCGGGCGTTTGATCACCGGCGTGGGGGTCGGCCTGGCCGCTGGGACGGCCTTCGTCTACCTGATCGAGCTGCGGGCTCGAGCGAACCCGGGCGGCTCCCCGGCACGAGCGCAAACCATCGGCTCGGCGGCGACCGTCGGCGCGCTTGGGCTTGGACCGCTGATCGCCGGCTGCCTGGCCGAGTGGGCGGGATCGCCGCTGACCTTGCCATACCTGATCTTCGTGGGGCTGGGAGCGATCGCTCTGATCGGCCTTGTCGGCGCGCCCGAGACCGGCATCCCAGCTGCTGCGGGTAAGAGTCAGGCGAGCGGTTCGTCACGCTCGGGCAAGGTGCTGGTACCAGGGGCCGTGGCGACTCTCGCGGCCTTCGCGGCGAACGGGCTGTTCGCCGGGCTGTCCGGGCTCTTTCTTGCAACCACCCTTCACCATCCCTCGCACGCGTTGTCTGGCGTATCGCTGTTCCTGGTTTTCTCGTCGGGCGTGGCAGCCCAGCTGGCGACGATCCGATTGCCGGCGTCGCGCGTGCTCGCGCTGGGCACGATCTCCATGCTGATCGGTCTCGCGCTGCTTGTGACTGCGGTGCGTCTATCGACACCAAGCCTCGCGCTGTTTCTGGTCAGTGGCGCGTTGATCGGGGCGGGAGCGGGCGCTGTCTTCAAAGGGACGACCGGGCTCGTGCTCGGCGCGACGGCGCCGGAGAACCGCCTGGCGGCGACGTCGGACTTGCTCATCGCCCTCTACGTAGGGCTTTCGATTCCCGTGATCGGTGCGGGAGTGGCACTCGACCGGGGGACAAGCCCGGCGGACACCGTGCTGGGGTTCGCCATCCTCGTCGGCTTGGGTGTTGCCGGTGCGGGGGCCCTGCTCGGACGCGGGCTGCAAAGCGCGCCGGGAGCTGCGTAGATGGTGCGCGCACGCGCCCCTGCTCGGGTGGTGAAGACCGCCAACATCTTCGCGGCCGAACTGCTCGCATCCGACCCATGCCAAGCGGGGGCTCAGCGTGTGATGTTCCTGTCCGGAGACAACGCCGACGCCAAATCTGATGTGGGCGGGTTGTTCGAGGATGCCGGATTCTTCGTTATTGACCCTGGTGGGTTACACGAGGGTGGACAAATGCATCAGTTCGGCGCTCCGCTCGCCGGCCACAACCTGATCCGTCTCGTATGAGCGGACGCCCGACAGGCCCGCCTCTCCGGGGAACGGCTCGCGACACTAACCGA
>DATNKY010000009.1:0-10934 GCA_035603155.1 Solirubrobacteraceae bacterium | reverse complement strand
CCTCGCGTGCCTACTTGGCGGCGACGGTCACCTTGCCGTTGCCGTTGGCCGCGGCGGCTCCGTTGCCGTTGACGCGGCCGTTGCCATTGCCCTTCGCATGTCCGTGACCGTTTGAGTCGTTCAGCAGGCCATAGAGATGCGCGTCGATCTCCTCCTCATCCATCTCGAGCGCATACATCAACTCAGACGCCAGGATCTTCTTGGCGCGGGTGTACATCTGCTTCTCGCCAGTCGACAGGCCCTTCTCCGCCTCGCGGATCGCAAGATTTCGGACCACCTCGGCGAGCTCGTAGATGTCGCCGGTCTTGATCTTGTCCCGGTTGTGCTTGAAGCGGCGGTTCCAGTTCTTCGGCATCTCCGAGCACTCGTCCGACAGCACTGCGAGCACTTTCTGGACCGTCTCCTCGTCGATCACCCTGCGGAGACCGGCCAACGCCGCGTTCTCCGTCGGCACCATGACCGTCATGTCGTTGTGGAGGATCTTGATCGTGAGGTATTCACGGCTCTCGCCCAATACCTCCTTGGCCTCCTTGCGGAGAACCTTGCCTGCGCCGTGGTGGGGGTAGACGACGCTGTCGCCGATCTCGAATTCGATGTGCGGGGGCAGATCGGCAGGCTCAAGATCATCCAGCTGCTCTTCCGTTAGCTCTGTGATGGTGTCCTCCTCCTATCGGGGGCCGGGCAGGGCTTGCCCGTCGCTAATTGCGTCACGTCTGCAGGTAGCGATCAACGAGGTTGATCTCCTGCTGTCGGCGAAGGCCCTCGCGGATGTCCTTCGCCCGGATCTCGCCGACACCGTCGACGGTCTCCAACTCGCCATCCGATGCGGCGAGCAATTCCTCGAAGCCTCCGAACTCCGTCACGATCCTCTGCACGACCAGTCTCGGCAGCCTGGGTATCCGTCCCAGAATTCGGAACCCGCGCGGAGAAACGGGGTAGTCGAGGGTATTCAGCTTGCGGTCGTAGCCGAGCAGTTCGGCGAGCCGACCGAAGTCCAGCAAGTCCTGATGGGGAAGCCTCACGAGTTGGTCGACGACGATCGCGAAGCCGTCGTCGGTGTCCTCCACAAGGTAGTCGTGGACGAGCGCCGCCTTGTCGGCCGCGACGCCGACCATCGTCTCGTCGAGCTGCATCTTGATCAGCCGGCCTTCGGTGCCGAGCTCGACGATGTAGCGCTCGATTTCGACCGCCATGCGGGTCACGAGCTCGGCGCGCTGGAGCACGGTGAGGACGTCGTGCAGCGTCACGCCGCCCTCGAACTCGAGCGCAGTCAGTCTGGTCGACACCTGGTCGAGCCGGCTGCGGTACTTGTCGAGCGTCGCGAGCGCCTGATTGGCCTTCGCGAGCACGACCGGGATGTCCTCGAGGATGTATTTGACGCCGTCCACGTACAGCGACACGACCTCTCGTCGCTCGGAGACGGCGATCACGATCGCGTCCGTCTGCTTGGAGACCCGTTCGGCGGTCCGGTGGCGCGTTCCGGTCTCGAGCGTCAGGATCGTCGGATCGGGCGTCAGCTGCACGTTTACGTGCGCGATCTTGGTCGCGTTCGAGCTGAGCACGATCGCCCCGTCCATCTTGGCCAGCTCGTACAGAAAGGCCGGCGAATAGTCGACATCGAGCTTGATCCCCCCGGAAAACAGGAATGCGAGCTCCTCGACGTCTCCAATCACGATCAGCGCTCCAGTCCGGGCATCGACGATGTTGTCGATCCCCTCGCGCAACGATGTCCCGGGCGCAACCATCTCGAGCGCCCTCATAATCCGGGACTCTTGTCGAGACTCGAGCTCTTCTTTGAGCTCTTCCCCGGAACGCGGCGGCATCAACGCAGATTTTAGCCGCAATGTTGCCGACAGGTTGCGTGACCGCAGACGGTTGCGGTGCCGCGGCGCGGACGGTTGTGCGCTGCCCGCACCGGTGTGGTCGACGGGTCAGGGCCGTGTCAGGCAGCCGCTGCAGCCCGCGCTTCGGGCTCGAGCGCGGCGGCCAGCGCGGAGCGCAGCGTGGCGTGCGATCCGGGCTCGACCACGGGCGCCAGACCGAACCGCTGCGCCTCGGCCAGCCGCCGGTCGCAGTGGGCGACCGTACGCAGCTCGCCGGTCAGCCCCAGCTCTCCGAAGCACGCCAGCGGGCGGCCGTCGGAACCGGCCAGGGCGATTCGTCTGGCGGCGCTCGCGACCGCCAGCGCGACCGCCAGGTCGACCCCTGGCTCGTCGACGCGCACGCCGCCGACAACGTTGACGAACACGTCGGCGGCGCCGAGCCCAATCCCACCGTGGCGTCCGAGCACCGCGAGCACGAGCGCGACCCGATTGCGATCCAGCCCGGCGACCACGCGCCGCGGCGGCACCAGCTCCGAAGCGTGGACCAGCGCCTGGACTTCGACCAGCAGCGGCCGCGAGCCTTCCATCGAACAGAGCACGACGCTCCCGGGGGAGCGCGTCGCCTCGGCCACAAACCGCGCCGAGGCGTCGAGCACCTCGACCAGACCGTGATCGTGCATCTCGAACACGCCGGCCTCGTTGGTCGATCCGAACCGGTTCTTGATCGCCCGCACAGTCCTGTAGGTCCGTTCTCGCTCGCCTTCGAACTGGAGCACGCAGTCGACGAGATGCTCGAGCACGCGCGGGCCCGCGAGCGCGCCCTCCTTGGTCACGTGGCCGACGAGCAGGACCGCGATCCGCAGCCGCTTGGCGAGCTGCATGATCTCCCCCGCGACCTCGCGCACCTGGGCAACGGAGCCGGCCGCGCTCGATAGCTCGACGGAGTGGATCGTCTGGACCGAATCGACCACGCACACCTCGGGGCGTTCGTGCTCGAGCGTCGCGAGCACCGCGTGCAGGTCGGTCTCGGCGATCACCGGGACCGCCAGCGCCTCGCCGGTGCCGAGCCGCTGAGCCCGGAGGCGGATCTGCGCCGCGGACTCTTCGGCCGAGACGTACAGCGTCCGGCGCCCCTGCGCGACGAGGTTCGCGAGGACCATCGTCGTCAGCGTCGACTTGCCGATTCCGGGCGCGCCGCCGAGCAGCACCAGCGAGCCCGGCACGATCCCGCCGCCGAGCACGTTGTCGAGCTCGCCGATCCCGGTGCGCAGCCGCCGGTGATCGTCGGCGGCCACCTCGCGCAACACGACCGGCTTCACGGCGACGGCGTTGGCGTGGCGCGCCCGGCCCGCACCGCCGCCCTGAGCCGAGCGCTCGGAGGGTGGGCGGGCGTGCTCGGCGAGCGTGTTCCACTCGCCGCAGCCGGGACAGCGGCCGGCCCACCGCGCGGTCTCGTGGCCACACTCGGAGCAGACGTATACGGACGCCGATCGAGGCACGCTCCCAGCGTACGGGCCACTCCCGACGACACGATGAATCAAGCCTCGTTTGTTGCAAACCGCGCACATCCGACGCCGCGCGAAGTAGAGTGCGCGCGTGCTGTCCGGGGTCCGCACGCTCTCGGTGGCCACCGGCCTGGCCGAAAGCTCCTGCTCGGCGCCTACACGCTCGGCCTCACGGCGACCAACCCGACCAGCCAACAGCGATCGCGAACCGCAAGCCTGCGGTTCACGATCGCTAAATAGAGCTGCGCTATCGGCTAGTCGCCGTTGGCCGGCGCGTCGGGCGTGCCCGACTCCGAACCTTCGGAGCTGTGCTCGTCGTCATCGTCGGACGAGCCGCCCTCGGCGCCCACGCCGACCGGGGTCGGCTTCGGCGCCGGCTCGATCACCGACAGCTTGACGTCGGGCTCGTTGTCGCCGTCAGCATTGCCGGGCTCGACGATCACCGTCGATCCCGACGGGACCTGCGAGCGCAGGACGAAGTCGGCGAGCGGATCCTCGATGTAGCGCTGGATCGCACGGCGCAGTGGCCGTGCGCCCATAGCTGGATCCCAGCCCTTGTCGACGAGCAGATCCTTGGCCGGTTCCGAGAGCTCGAGCTGGAGCTCGCGTTCGGCCATCGACTCGCGGATCCTCGTCAGCAGCAGCTCGACGATCTCCTTGATCTCGTCCTTGGCGAGCTTGTGGAAGACGATCACCTCGTCGATCCGGTTAAGGAATTCGGGCCGGAAGACCTTCTTGAGCTCGCCCATGATCCGGTTCTTCATGTCGTCGTAGGTGATCCCGGTCTCGTCGTCGGAGACGGCGAAGCCGAGCGGGGTGTTGCGAGCGATCTCCGAGGCCCCGATGTTCGAGGTCATGATCACGATGCAGTGACGGAAGTCGACCGTCCGGCCCTGGGCGTCGGTGAGACGGCCGTCCTCGAGGATCTGCAACAGGATGTTGAAGACGTCGGGGTGGGCCTTCTCGATCTCGTCGAGCAGGAGCACGCTGTACGGCTTGCGCCGCACTGCCTCGGTCAGCTGGCCGCCCTCGTCGTAGCCGATGTAGCCCGGAGGCGAACCGACCAGGCGCGAGACGGCGTGCTTCTCCATGTACTCGGACATGTCGATCCGGATCATCGTGTCCTCGTCGCCGAACAGGAACTCGGCCAGCGTCCGCGCGAGCTCGGTCTTCCCGACCCCGCTCGGGCCGAGGAAGATGAACGAGCCCGTTGGGCGCTTCGGATCCTTGAGCCCCGCCCGGGAGCGGCGGATCGCCTTCGAGACGACCTCGATCGCCGGGTGCTGCCCGATCACGCGCTTGTGGAGCTCGTCCTCCATCCGCATCAGCTTCTGGGTCTCGGCCTCGGTCAGCTTGAAGACCGGGATGCCGGTCCACATGGACACGATGTCGGCGATCTCCTCCTCGCCGATCGACGGGCGCTCGGTCGACTCGCCGGCCTCCCACTGCTCGGCCAGCTCGCGCTTGCGCTGCGCCAGCCGGCGCTCGTCGTCACGCAGGCTCGCGGCCTTCTCGAACTCCTGGTTCTCGATCGCCTCTTCCTTGGCCCGGCGCGTCTCCGTGATCTCATCCTCGAGCTCGCGGTAGACCGGCGGCGAGGTCATCGACTTGATCCGCATCCGCGACGCGGCCTCGTCGATCAGGTCGATCGCCTTGTCGGGCAGGAAGCGGTCGGAGATGTACCGATCGGCGAGATCGGCAGACGCCTCGAGTGCCTCGTCGGTGATGTTGACCTTGTGGTGCTGCTCGTAGCGGTCCCGCAGCCCCTTGAGGATCTGGACCGTCTCCTCCGTGGTCGGCTGATCGACGGTGATCTTCTGGAACCGACGCTCGAGTGCGCTGTCGCGCTCGAGGTACTTGCGGTACTCCTCGAGCGTCGTCGCGCCGACCGTCTGCAGCTCGCCGCGCGCGAGCGCGGGCTTGAGGATCGAAGCCGCATCGATCGCGCCCTCGGCGGCGCCTGCGCCGACGAGGTTGTGCAGCTCGTCGATGAACAGGATGATGTCGCCGCGCTGGGTGATCTCCTTCATCACCTTCTTGAGGCGCTCCTCGAACTCCCCGCGGTACTTGGAGCCGGCCACCAGAGCGGCCAGATCGAGCGTGTAGATCTGCTTGCCCTTGAGCAACTCGGGGACGTCGGCGTTCGTGATCCGCTGCGCCAGTCCCTCGACGACGGCGGTCTTGCCGACCCCGGGCTCGCCGACGAGCACGGGGTTGTTCTTCGTGCGCCGGGACAGGATCTGCATGATTCTTTCGATTTCAGTCTCGCGTCCCACAACCGGGTCGAGCTTGCCCTCGGAGGCGAGCTTGGTCAGGTTGCGGCCGAACTGATCCAGCAGCTTCGAGGACTTCTTGCCCTCTCCGGGGCCGGCCGCGCCCTGGGCGCCGCTTCCCGAGCCGCGCTGGCGGCTGCCGGGACCGGACAGCATCCGGATGACCTCGTTGCGGATCTTCTCGGAGTCAGCGTCGAAGTCGAGCAGAATGCGTGCCGCGACGCCCTCGTTCTCCCGCACCAGGCCGAGCAGAATGTGCTCGGTGCCGATGTAGTTGTGGCCCAGGCTCAGCGCCTCGCGCAGCGCCAGCTCGAGGACCTTCTTCGCGCGCGGCGTGAACGGGATCTGGCCGGAGGTGACTTCCTCGCCGGAACCGACGATCCGCACGACCTGCGCGCGGACACGCTCGACGGTGATATCCAGCGACTCGAGCACCCGCGCTGCGAGCCCCTCCTCCTCGCGGAGCAGCCCCAGCAGGATGTGCTCCGTGCCGATGTAGTTGTGCTTTAGGGTCCGCGCCTCTTCCTGAGCCAGGACGACCACCTGGCGGGCTCGCTCTGTAAATCGCTCGAACATAGGCTTCCTGAAATCTTGTTGTCGCCGTTACTTGGAAGGTAGTCGGTGGCGGATTGGTCCTGGTTCGATTGCGGGCTTGGTAATCGGGTTTGATGAACTTCGGGGTCGCCGACGGTCCCGCCTCACTCATCTATTCGGCTCGCAGCGCCAAATGGATGAGTGCCAACGGTTCTCTATCGGGCCATACCTCAGTCTAACAGCCGCCCTGAGGTACCCAATCTCACAAATCAGCGCTATGTGCTGCAGTTCACACCGGCCCGCGGGCCGTCGGCACCGGCGTTCACCCCGCCGCCGCGACCGCCTGGCGCGCGGCGCCTTGACCGGGGCCGCGGCGGGATCCGGCCGCCGGTCGAGAGCCACGAGCCGGCCAGGATCAGCAGCAGTCCGGCCAGCGCGCCGGGTCCGGGGCGCTCGCCGAGCAGCGTCACGCCGAGCACCACGGCGACGAGCGGGTTGACGTACGTGATCACCGTCGCCCGGCCGGTGCCCACCTCGCGGATCAACAGGGCGTAGACGACGAATGCGATCGCCGTGCACAACACCCCGAGCGTCGCCACGGCCGCGAATGCCCCCACGGTCGGCGTCCTGCTCGGCGTATCCACCGCCGCGAACGGCGCCAGGATCACCATCGCGATCAGCAGCGCGGCACCCATCGTCGCGCGCGAATCGAGGCCCTGCATCCCGAGCTTGACGACCATCGGACCGATCGCGTAGCCGATCGCGGCGACGAAGATCGCGAGCGCCCCGAGCAGTTCCGCGGCGCTGCCGGCGACGTCTATCCCGACCAGCGCGATCACCCCGGTGAAGCCGATCAGCAGGCCGACGGCGCGCATCCGGGTCGGGCGCTCGGACGGGTCAAACCGCAGCGAGAGCACGGTCACGAGCAGCGGCACCGACGCGATGATGATCGCCGCCAGCGACGACGCGACGTGCACCTCGCCGGCCGCGATCAGCGGGAACGGGATCGAGATCTCGGCGACCGCGAACAGGACGATCCACCACCAGTGGCCGTGCAGCGAGCGCAGCTGCCGCCCCGCGACCGCGGCCAGCAGCACGGCGGCGATCGCCACCCGCAACCAGGCGACGTCGGGCGCCGTGAATCCCCCGTTGATCGCGATCTTGATCAGCAGGTAGGAGCCGCCCCAGACGATCGACATAAACGCGAACGCCCACCAGGCGCGCCGCGTCATGAGCGCATCGCCGGAAACAGCACCACTTCGCGGATCGACCGCATGCCGGTCATCACCATCACGAGCCGGTCGATCCCGATCCCGATCCCGCCGGTCGGCGGCATCCCCTGCTCGAGCGCCTCGACGAACGCCTCGTCATAGGGCTGGGCCTCGTCATCGCCCGCGGCCGCAAGCCGCCGCTGAGCTTCGAACCGGCGGCGCTGCTCGTCAGGGTCGTTGAGCTCCGTGAACGCGTTCGCGAGCTCCATGCCGTCGATGAACAGCTCGAAGCGCTCTACCAGCCCGGGCTGCTCGCGGTGGTCCTTGGCCAGCGGGGAGAGCTCGATCGGGTAATCGAGCAGGAAGGTCGGCTCGATCAGGGTCGGCTCGACGTGCTTTGAGACCAGCTCGTCGACCAGCTGCGGCCACGTGTCCTGCTCGGGCACGTGCAGGCCGTGGGCTCGCATCGAGGCTGCGAGCGCGTCGCGGTCGCGGTCGGCGAGGATGTCGATCCCGGTCCGGTCGAGGATCGCCCCGGCCAGCGTCTCGCGCTTGTAGGGCGGCTTCAGGTTGATCGGGCCGTCGTAGCCGACCGCCTGCGCGACGGCGTATATGAGCTGCTCGCAGCGCGCCGCGACGTCGAGGTAGTCGGCGTACGCCTCGTAGAACTCGAGCATCGTGAACTCGGGGTTGTGGGTCGTGTCGATTCCCTCGTTGCGGAAATCCTTGCCCAGCTCGTATACGCGCTCGAGGCCGCCCACGATCAGCCGCTTCAGGTACAGCTCGGTCGCGATCCGCAGGTAGAGGTCGCGATCGAGCGCGTTGTGGTGGGTCGTGAACGGCCGCGCCATCGCGCCCCCGTAAAGGGGCTGCAGCACCGGGGTCTCGACCTCGATGAATCCCTCGTCGTCGAGGAAGCGCCGGGCGGCCGAGATCACGCGCGCGCGGGTGATGAACAGGTTGCGCGCCTCCTCGCTGGAGAGCAGATCGAGCTCCCGGTGGCGAAAGCGCGTCTCGACATCGGACAGCCCGTGGTGCTTCTCGGGCGGAGGTCGCAGCGACTTTGCCAACAGCGTGAACCGCTTGACCCGCAGCGTCAGCTCACCGCGCCGCGAGCAGAACGCAACGCCGTCGATCCCGAGCAGGTCGCCGAGGTCCAGCCCGAGCAGCTGTTCCATCCCATCGGGACCGAGCTCGTCAACGCGGGCCTGGAGTTGGATCCGGCCCGAACGATCGACGAGATCGAGAAACGCCATCTTGCCCTGCCCGCGGCGCGCCGCCAGACGCCCGGCGACGCGGTGCTCGACGGTCGTCTCCTCGCCGGGCGCCAGCCCCTGGTGCTGGGCGCGGACGTCGCCGATCGGCTGCACGCCATCGAACTCGTACGGGAACGGCTCGACGCCGGCCGCGCGCAGCGACTCGAGCTTCTCCCGGCGCGCTGCGAGCAGATCTGAGGAGCCGGCGGGATCGTCGCCCACGGCTGGCCCCCCGCTACTTGGCGCCGACGTCGATCTTGGTGATCTTGAGCTTTCGCTCACCGCGAGGGGTCGAGATCTCGACCTCCTCACCGCGCTTGTGGCCGAGCAGCGCCTTGCCGACCGGCGATTCGTTTGACAACTTCGCCGCGGCCGGATTGGCCTCCGCCGACCCGACGATCGTGTACTTGTTCGACTTGCCGCCGGCGTCCTTGACGTGGACGATCGAGCCGACCCGGACCACATCGGTCCCGAGGTCAGAGGCGTCGACCACGGTCGCCGAGCGCAGCTTGTCCTCGAGCGCAGCGATCCGCGCCTCGAGCATCGCCTGCTCGTTCTTGGCGTCGTCGTACTCGGCGTTCTCGGTGATGTCACCGAACTCGCGTGCCTCCTTGATCCGGGAGGCAACTTCACGACGGCGCGTCGTGGACAGGTGGTCGAGCTCCGCCTTCAGCGTTACGAGACCTTCCTGAGTGAGGATGACGTCCTTGGGCATAAGGTATTTAACCTGGTATCGGGAACATTCTGGACGAGAAAAACCCGCCTGAGGGGCGGGAATCCCACGCTCTACCGCTGGCGTGGGCGCATGAGTATAGACACCCGCTATCGCCGGTTTGAGGTATTTGTCCGCAGCCCGCCGCGCGGGCGCTTGTCAACCCCGTGCGCGGACCGCTCCCGGTCGCCGTCGATACCCGCAGCCAGCCGACCAGGCGCCCAATGGGGTCGCAACCCCATGGTTTGGGCGAGGGGCTCATGGAATCTTGTTCAGCACACCGATCACTGGCGTATCAAGGAGGATGGAGATGATCAATGGCGTGGCGCAATCCAGGCCGTCGCGCCGCCTGGCCGAGCCGGTCGGGCTCGATTCCAGGGGCGCGGCGATCCGCTGCATTGTCGTCGACGACCACCCGGCGGTCCGCCTGGGCGTGCGGGAGCTGCTCGCGATCGAACCGGATTTCGAGGTCCTCGACGCGCACGCGACCGCCGAGGGGGCGCTCGCCTCCGCGGAGCGCGTGCACTTCGACGTCGCGGTCGTCGATTACCAGCTCGGAGCCCGCTCCGGCCTGTGGCTGAGCCGCAAGCTCAAGCGGCTCCCCGATCCTCCGGCGGTCGTGATCTATTCGGCCTACTCGGATTACGTCCTCGCGGCCGCGTGCGTCGTTGCCGAGGCGAACGCGCTCGTCAGCAAGGCCGCGCTCGGCGCGCAGCTGTGCGAGCGGATCCGCGAGGCGGCGCACGGGGAGACGCATCTTCCGGTCGTGCCGCCATCATTGGCCGACAGCATGCGACGGCGGCTCGACTCAGAGGAGCAGGCGATCTTCGGGATGATGTTGGCCGGCATCCCGAGCGCGGAGATAGGCCATACGCTGTCGCTGAGCCTGACCGAGCTCGACGCACGCCAGTGGGTGATGCTGGGCAAGCTCGAGAGGCTCGATGCGCAGCGGTGAATGGATCTGAGCAAGCGGCCAGTCAGGCGGAATTACGTGCCCCTCGCCTATCGCGTCGCCGCGATGAACGCCGTCCTGCTCGTAACTGCCGTCGTCGTCACGCTGCTGGTGCTCGAGCCCCGCAAATTCTCGACCGTCGCCGTCGACGAAGCCGTCGTCCTGGCGGTGGCCCTGGCGCTGGTCGCGTTCGTCAACCTGATGGTCCTGCGCCGCGTCGTCCGTCCGCTGGAGGCGTTGACAGCGCTCGCGCGGCGAGTTGATCTGGCTCAGCCGGGCGAGCGGATGCCGGGCGCTGAGCCGACCTCGGAGGCCGGCGAGCTCGCGCTGACGTTCAACGAGATGCTCGACCGGCTCGAGATCGAGCGCCGGGAGGCGACCGGACGCGTGCTCGAGGGACAGGAGGCGGAACGGCTGCGGATCGCCCAGGAGCTTCATGACCAGGTCGGCCAGGAGCTCACCGCGGTGCTGCTCGGCCTTGCCCGGGTCCAATCCCGGGTGCAGCCGACGCTGCATGACGATGTCATGGTCGTCCAGGAGAGCGTGCGCTCGAGCCTCGAGGATGTACGGCGGATCGCGCTCGAGCTGCGTCCCGAAGCGCTCGACGACCTCGGGCTGGTCAGCGCGCTCGCCGTGCTGTGCGAACGCTTCGCCCAGACGTCGGGATT
>DATNKY010000062.1:0-7864 GCA_035603155.1 Solirubrobacteraceae bacterium | reverse complement strand
GGTCGCATACGCGCCGAAGGCACCGTGGGCGGTGATCGGCACGGTCCACGCGACTCCGAGCGTCGAGACGTTGGAGGCGTTGATTGGGCCGCCGACATCCCGTGTGTTCTGCAGGTCGGCACCGGGCAGGCTCCAAGTCGTGGGCGCAGGAGTCGTGAGCACAGGAGTCGCCTGTGCGGGAGCCGCCCTGGGAACGCCGGTGCTGCTCGTTTTGCCTCCGCTGCCGCAGGCGGCCACGAGCGGGATGGCCGCGGCCAGCAAGCAGAAGCCTGCGAGAAAGTCGATGGGCTTGCTTCGAGTCATGTCGCTCCTTCGGTTGGGAGATCGACAATCGCAACGACGAGCGGCGATCGAATCACCCAACGCGTAGTCCTTCACCGGAAACCTCGTAGTCGCGGGGATGTCGACAGGAGCGGGGGCGCGGTATGGTCGCTGTTGCATGGTCTTGGAGGAGCCGGCGGAGGTGTTGCACGGCCGGCGCGAGGAGCGCGAGGCGCTGGGTGGGCTGCTCGAGGCGGTGCGGGGCGGGCAGAGCAGGGTGTTGGTGGTGTCCGGCGAGCCGGGGTTGGCAAGACGGCGGTGGTGGAGTCCGTGATCGGGTCGTCGTCGGGGTTTCGGGTGCTGCGGGCTGTTGGTGTGGAGTCAGAGATGGAGCTTGCGTTCGCGGCTTTGCAGCAGCTGTGCGCGCCGATCCTGGATCGGTTGGAGCGGCTGCCGGTTCCGCAGCGGGATGCATTGGGGGTGGCGTTTGGTTTGCGTGCGGGGGACGCGCCGGATCGGTTCTTGGTGGGGTTGGCGGTGTTGAGTCTGTTGGCGGAGGTGGCCGAGGAACAACCGCTTGTGTGTGTGGTCGATGACGCGCAGTGGCTTGACTTGGCGTCGGCGCAGACGTTGGTGTTCGTGGCCCGCCGGCTGCTGGCCGAGTCGGTAGCGGTGGTCCTGGTGACGCGCGACGCGAGTGAAGAGCTGACGGGATTGCCGAATCTGGTGGTCAAGGGGCTGGGTGATGGTGATGCGCGGGCCTTGTTGGGCTCGGTGGTCCGGGTGCCGTTGGATGAGCGGGTGCGCGAGCGGCTGGTCGCCGAGACGCGCGGCAATCCGCTGGCGTTGCTGGAGCTGCCCCGGGGGTTGACGCCGGCGGAGTTGGCGGGCGGGTTCGGCCTGCTGGACGCGCCGGGATTGTCGGGGCGGATCGAAGACAGCTTCCGTCGCAGACTGGCGGGGCTCCCGGCGCATACGCAGCGGCTGTTGTTGGTCGCGGCGGCTGAGCCGCTCGGCGACCCCGTGCTGATGTGGCGCGCGGCGCGGAGGCTTGGGATCGCCGTTGCGGCGGCGGCTGACACCGACGGATTGCTCACGATCAGCACGCTGGTGACTTTTCGTCACCCGTTGGTCCGCTCGGCCGTGTATCGAGCCGCCTCCCCGGACGAGAGGCAGGCCGTGCACCGTGCGTTGGCGGACGCGACCGACCCTGCAGTCGATCCCGATCGCCGCGCCTGGCATCTCGCCCAAGCGACGCCCGTGTTTGACGAGGACGTCGCCTCCGAGCTTGAGCGCTCGGCGGGCCGGGCACAGTCCAGGGGAGGCTTGGCGGCCGCCGCCGCATTCCTCGAGCGTGCCGCCGCGCTCACTCTCGAGCCCTCGCGCAGGGGGAAACGAGCGCTCGCCGCGGCACAGGCCAAGCACCAAGCCGGCGCGTTCGACGCGGCACTGCGACTGGTCGCGGTCGCAGAGTCCGGGCCACTGAACGAGCTCCAGCGCGCCCAGATCGACCTGCTGCGCGGCCAGATCGCGTTCGGGTTAAACCGCGGCAGCGATGCGCCGCCCCTGTTGCTCAAGGCCGCCAAGCGGCTCGAGCCACTCGACGGGAGGCTCGCCCGTGAAACCTATCTGGAAGCGCTTACCGCCGTGCTCTTTCCGGGCCGCTTGGCGCCCGGCGAGAGTGTGCTGAACACCGCGCGGGCCGCGAGGGCAGCGCCACCACCGTCGCAGCCTCCGCGCGCGTCTGATCTGCTGCTGGACGGCCTGACCCTGCTGATCACAGAGGGGTACGGGGCAGGAATGCCGACCTTGAGGAAGGCCGTCAGCGCTTTCCGAGGCGACGACATGTCCCGAGGGGAAGGGCGTCGGTGGCTGTGGCTCGCGTCGCGTGTCGCGGCATTCTTATGGGACGACGAGGCCTGGGACACGAGCTCTGCCCGTTTCGTCCAGCTCGCCCGTGATGCCGGTGCGCTGAGCGTGCTCCCCATGGCATTGACGACACGCACTGGGGCGCACCTGTTCATGGGGCGGTTGGCAATGGCCTCTTCGCTCGTCGACGAGTTGGGCGCGGTCAACGAGGCCACGGGCGCCATCGTCGCACCGTACGCCGCCCTGACACTGGCCGCCTTCCAGGGCCACGAAGCCGAGGCCGCCCCGCTGATCGAGATCGCCACCAACGAGCTCGTGCGTCGCGGCGAGGGAGAGGGACTGACATTCATTCACTGGGCGACCGCTGTGCTCTATAACGGCTTGGGCCGCTACGAGGAAGCGCTGGCCGCGGCGCAACAGGCCTGCGAGGCCTCGCTTGAGGTCCGACTCGCGGCGTGGGGGTTGGTCGAGCTGATCGAGGCGGCCGTCCGCAGCGGGAAGACCGAGCTCGCGGTCGATGCCCTCCGCGAGCTTTCGCTGACGACGGCTCCCAGTGGCACAGACTGGGCGCTCGGCATCGAGGCCCGCTCCCGAGCATTGCTGACCGAAGGCGAAGCGGCCGAGGCGCTCTATCGCCAGGCGATCGAGGCGCTCGCTCGAACCCGGGTCCGGGTCGAGCTCGCGCGCGCCCACCTCATTTACGGCGAGTGGCTGCGCCGCGAACGCCGCCGACTCGACGCGCGCGAGCAGCTACGCACCGCGCACGGCCTATTCACCGAGTTCGGGATGGAAGCGTTCGCCGAACGCGCCCGCGTCGAGCTCGAAGCCACCGGCGAGCGCGCCCGCAAACGGACCGTCGAGACGCGCGACGACCTGACCCCCCAGGAAGCACAAATCTCCCACCTCGCAGCGGACGGTGCCACCAACCAAGAAATCGCCGCGCAGCTGTTCATCAGCTCCAGCACCGTCGACTACCACCTACGCAAAGCATTCCGCAAACTCGGAGTCAAATCCCGCCACCAACTCAAGCAGCACCTGCTCGAGCCACGCGCACCCGTCGACACCACCCGTCGCGGCGACTGACAGCCGAACACCGAGCCGGCGCGTTATTCGGGCGGCGCGATGCCCCGGTCGCCCGATAGCTTTGGCCAATGGTGCGCGACGTTCCGATTCGCGGTTCGATGATCAGGCTCGGCCAGCTCCTGAAGCTCGCGGGGTTGATCGGCAGTGGCGCCGAGGTCAAGGCATTTCTGACCACACAGCAGGTGTGGGTAAACGGAGAGAAGGAGGGACGCCGAGGCCGGCAGCTTTGTGCGGGTGACGTCGTGCAAATCGGGGAGCACGAACTACGCCTGATCCCCGCGCCCCCTGAAGCGAGTCGTAGTGTCGGCGGCCGCTGACACTTCATCGAGCTCGACACGTGCGCCGCGACCGGACACCTCTCTTCTGCAGCACCGGCCTGGCCGAGCGGGTGGAGCGTGTCGAGGCGGACCTGATCGCCGAGGCCGGCCGGGCGGTCCGCCGGCGCAATGGCAGGGACGTTGGGTTCGCGCGGCCCGCACTCGAGCTCGTCGAATTCATGCGTCTCCCGCTGTCACGTTTACTCCTCGCCAGGTGTCATGGGAGTAGTGACCACGACCACTGGAGGAACAGCAATGCTGGAGAAGGTCTTCTACACAAGCGTGCTCGTCAGTGACCAGGACAAGGCGCTCGACTTCTACACCAACGTCCTTGGCCTGGAGCCACGGGTCGAGAACCCCACGCCCGACGGGCCGCGGTTTCTGACCGTCGGCGTCAAGGGGGACGACTTCCAGCTCGTTCTCTGGCCCGGGACACCGGGCCAAGCCGAGCCGGCGATGGGACGCCCGCCGGCGTCGATCACTATCGAGAGCGACGATTGCCGCAAGACGGTCCAGGAGCTGCAGTCCCGCGGCGTCGAGTTCGTGTCGGACGTGCTCGAGTTCCCATGGGGCTACGTAGCGCAGTTCCAGGACCCCGACGGCAACCGGCTACAGATACGAGAGGGCCGCTAGCCCCAGCGAAGCGGCGTTGCGCCTCGGTCGCGTCTGGCGCTGCTGAGAGTAAGCACCTTAGTAGCGCAGGCGCGCACCCGCTCCCGTCGTCGGTGAGTGCCTAGCCGTTGGTCCCGGGAAGCGTCGAGGCACGGCGTTCGAGGGTTATTAGGGTTCGGTCAGACTCCAATTGCCGCGGCGATGGCGTGGCACCAGTGATCCAAGTAGCCGTCATATCCGGCTGCGAACTCGGCCAGCCATCGCTCGCCGTCGGCGCTCAGTGCGGTCATGTCGTAGGTCACGGTCGCGGTCGCGGCGCCGCTCCCGTCATCGGTGCACGCCACCTCGACCGTGCCCGCCCGGATTCCGGGAGCAACAACCGCGTACTTGATCGAACGGCCGCTCTCGCGCGCGACGACGACCCAGGTCAGCGAGCCGTCCGCAGCGGTCTCAAAGACGGTCCCCGGCTCGGTCTCGTCGGCGGCGGGCGCTGGAAAGCTGGGATCCCAGCCGCGTGCCCAGCGACGTTCTCCCGACGGTGTGAACAGCTCGATCGCTTGCGCAGCGGGAACGTGCACAGCAACGCTCCCATGCAACCGAACGCGGCGATGGTTGCGACCCGTCAAGCCTCGGCCGCCTCTGCGTCGCCCAGCGTGTGCGCATCGGCAGCCGTCAGCGCCAGCCCGTAGACATCCTTCAGCTGCCTGATCACCTCGAGTGTGTCCGGGCCGAACGGCGGGCTGCCTTCGAACGCATGCAACACCATCCCTTCCAGCAAATCGCCGAGCGTCAGATCGAGGTACTCGGCTAGACCTTTGAGGACTTTGAGCATCCGCGCCTCGAGCCGGACCCCGGTCTGAACACGAGTGACCGTCGTCATGGTACCAGCGTACCAAGGTACGTCGAGGCGGGGTGCTCTGCCATGCAGGCCGACGGGCTGAGTCGGGCGTCGGTTTAGCAGAGCCGAAGAAAAAAACGAGACCAGCTCTCAGAAGTCGTTGGTCGCCTAGCTCGCGGCGGAGCTACCGAGACCTAGGTGTCGCGGATGAAGGCTCAGGGATGCGGAGGCGCAGGGAAACGCTCGCAATCGGCACTCAAGGCGCGAGTAAATCAGAATGAGACTGAGTCCTACGTTGGTGTATAGTGTCGAGGCGGCCTTCCTGGGGCCGGCACCGCTTCTCTTCGACTTCACGAGGCTGTTCATGATTGCTGGTCCGCGCCGCGCGAGCCTGTCCGTTGCCCTTGTGGCGCTCGTCGCCGGTCTGGTCGCCGCCGGGTGCGGATCATCGGCGCCCGCCGACGGTTCGACGGCCTCGAACGCAAGCGCGACTGCCGGCACGGCGATCGTGGCGGTCGGCGCCGAGAACGAGTACGCCAACGTGATCTCACAGATCGGCGGCCGGTATGTGCGGGCCTCGGCGATCATGAGCGATCCGAACACCGACCCGCATACGTTCGAAGCCAGCCCGAGCGTTGCGCAGACGGTCAGTCAGGCGAAGCTGGTCGTGCAGAACGGGGTCGGGTACGACGACTTCATGAGCAAGATCGAGTCAGCGTCGCCGAGCAGCTCGCGCAAGGTGATCGACGTGCAGACCCTCCTTGGTCTTCCCGACAGCACCCCGAACCCGCACCTCTGGTACGACCCCAGGACGATGCCGGCGGTCGCCAAGGCGCTGGCCTCCGATCTGTCTGCGCTCGCGCCCGCTCACGCCGCTTACTTTCAGGCGAACGAGCGCAGGCTCGATCGGTCGCTACAGCCGTGGCTGACGCAGCTCAAGGAGTTCAACACCAAGTACCCCGACACCGCGGTCGCGACAACCGAGCCGGTCGCCGACTACATGTTGCAGGCCGCCAAGATCCAGAACCTCACGCCGTTCAGCATGCAGGCCGACATCATGAACGGCACCGACCCCGCTCCGCAGAACGTCTCGCTGCAGGACAGCCTGTTCTCAGAGCACAAGGTCAAGGCGTTTGTCTACAACCAGCAGGTCACCGACACCGTCACCCAGAATTTCCTTAAGGCCGCCCACAGCGCCGGCATTCCGGTGGTTGGTGTGTATGAGACGATGCCGGCCCCGGGCTATGACTACCAGTCGTGGATGATGGCTGAGGTCAAAGCGCTCGAGAAGGCCGTGACGAGCAAGGTGTCAACCGAGAAGCTCACGAGCGCCAGTTGACCGAGCCGCGCATCGATGTCGACGGCCGGACCGAGCACCGAGCCCCCCGAGAGATCCTCGCCGTCGAGGAGATCTCCGTGCGACTCGGGAACCGTGACGTCCTGCGCGATGTGGGATTTCGACTCGCGACCGGCGAGCTGACGGGTCTGATCGGGTCAAACGGCGCTGGCAAGACCACGCTGTTTCGCGTGATCCTGGGATTGCAGCGCGCGGCCCAGGGCACAGTCCTGGTCGACGGACGCCCGCGGTCGCGTCGCAACCCTCTGATCGGCTATGTCCCGCAGAAATTCGTGCTTGACCCCGACGCTCCGATCCGCGCTCGCGATCTCGTCGCGCTCGGCGTCGACGGTCACCGCTTTGGGGTGGTACGTCGCGTTGCGCAGCGACGCGCCGTGGTCGACGAGATGCTCGCGGCTGTGGGCGCCGAGGCGTTTGGCGGCGCGCGCGTGGGCCTGTTATCTGGCGGAGAGCAGCAGCGAGTGCTGATCGCTCATGCGCTGGCTAGTCGCCCGCGGCTGCTGTTGATGGACGAGCCGCTGGCCAACCTGGATCTCAGCAGCGCCCACGATGTCGTCGCCCTGGTGGCGCGGATCGCGCACGAGCACAACATTGCAGTGCTGATCTCGGCGCACGAGATGAACCCGCTGTTGCCGGTCATCGACCGGATCGTCTACCTCGCGGAGGGGCGTGCCGCCAGCGGCCCGGTCGACGAGGTCGTTCGCGGCGACGTGCTCAGCCGACTCTATGGCCACCACGTCGACGTTCTGCGCGTCCACGGTCGCGTGCTCGTCGTCGCGGGCGCGACCGGGTCTGACCACGACCCGGGCGCGGAGGATCGCGGGCACGTGCAGGTGGTGACATGAGTCGCCTCCTGGCGCCGGTGTTTCAGACCGGGTTCTTCACCAGCTCACCTGTGCATACCGCGCTGATTATCGCGGCGGCGGTCGCGGTGGTCGCCGGCCCGCTCGGGCTGTTCACCGTGATGCGCGGCCAGTCGTTTGCCGCCGAATCTCTCGGCGACATCGGCACCACCGGCGGGTCGGCCGCCTTCCTCGTCGGCGTCGGAGCGCTGTGGGGATTCGTTGCCGTGGGATTGATGGCAGCAGCGGCGATGGAGCTGGTCGGTATCCAGCGGACCCGCGGTCGCGACCTCGCGACCGGGATCGTGCTGGGCGCCAGCCTCGGGCTGGCCGCGCTGTTTCTCTACCTCGACACGACGGTTCACAACACCACCGGCGCGGCGGTCACGATCCTGTTCGGATCGATCTTCGCGATCTCCGCCTCGACGATCCCGGTCGTCATCGCCCTGGGGCTGAGTGTCATCGCGATCCTGGTCGCCATCCACCGTCCGCTCCTGCTCAGCACCGTGCAGCCTGACTTGGCCGCCGCCCGCGGCGTGCCCGTCCGCATCGTCGGCGCCGCGTACCTGGCCGCGCTGGCGCTGACGATCGCGCTCTGCGCGACCACGATCGGCTCGCTGCTCTCCACCGCGCTGCTCATCGGCCCCGCCGCGACGGCGTTGCGGCTGACCAACCGACCCGCCAT
>DATNKY010000642.1:0-5384 GCA_035603155.1 Solirubrobacteraceae bacterium | reverse complement strand
GGCCTTGGACCTGGGCCGCCGCTCCCCCGCGCCGGCTGCCCGCGCCGAACCTACCGCGGCGCGCGGTGGCGCGTCGCGTGTGCTCGCGCTGGGCACGCGCGAGCGTCAGGCGCGGGGCGCGAAGCGGCGCGAACGCGTCATTGGTGATGACGCCGGCCCAGGCGAGATCCCACAACGCCTCCTGAATCTCCTCGGGTGAAAGCGCAACGTCCACGAGCAGGTCGGTGAAGAAGCACGCGCCGGCGGCGAGCCGCGCGCGAACGGCCTCGTGCTGCTCGCTGGATGGAAGCTCGCCGCGGTACGGCGGTGGGCCCAGCAGGGCGAGATCGTCGCGGAAGTACAGAGCTACGCGGCCCGAGTTGCGCCCGAGCGCGCCGGCGCCGATCCACACCAGCTCGCCGCTCGCACACAGCTGATCCAGCCACACCGGCGAGTAGGCACCGACCCGGCGCGGGAGCACGTCGCGCTCCCAGGCATCGGCAGGGAGCGCCAACCCCTGGAGCGCGACCAGCACCTCGCGCAGGCGATCGAGTCCCGCGCCCGACGGGGAGTGACGATCGACCCCCTGCCAGGCGGGCAGAAAGCGCGCCAGCTCGCGCTGCTCGGCAGGTTCGATCTCCTTGCGCAGCACGGCGAGCGACGCGCGCCGAAGCCGCCGCAGGACCTCCGGATCACACCACTCCCGGGTCGAGCCGCCGGGGCGCAACTCGCCGCGCACGAGCACGCCGTCGCGCTCGAGTTCGCGCAGCGGAGCCGACGCATCGATTCCATATCGGGCTGAAAAATCGGCGGTCGTGAACGGTCCGTGGGTAGCGGCGAAGCGCCTCACAAGCCGGAGCAGTGCGTCGGGCACGTCCTCGAGGAACGCGGCCGGCAGGCCGCCGGGAGGCGCCACGCCGAGCGCGTCGCGATACAGGCCCGCGTCGGCGGCGTCGATCCAGCGCTCCTCGCCGTTGACGCGGACGTTCGCCACCCGCCGCTCGCGGGCGAGCTCCTCGACCATCGTTTGCGGAACTAGACCGTCTAGTACGCGGCCGTGGAGCTCGGCGAGCGTCAGATCGCCGACCCGGCGCAGGACGTCCAACGCCCCGTCGCGGCTCGTGGCTCGCGTCTGCTCTGACAGGCACTGGAGGTCGGCCTCGACCTGCTCCAGCGCGCCCGGGTCGATCAGGTCGCGAAGCTCCTCCTGCCCGAGCAGCTCCCGCAGCAGATCGCGATCCAAGGACAGGGCGGCCGCACGGCGCTCGGCGTTGGGCGTGTCGCCCTCGTACATGTAGGTCGCGACGTAGTCGAACAGCAGCGACGACGCGAACGGTGAGGCGGTCGGGGTCTCGACCTCGATCAGCGAGATCTCGCGGCGCGCGAGCGAGCCGAGCAACGCGACCAGCCCGGGGACGTCGAGCACGTCGCGCAGGCACTCGCGGTAGGTCTCCAGGACGATCGGGAATTCCCCGTACTGCTTGGCGACCTCGAGCAGCGACTGGGACTTCAGCCGCTGTTGCCAGAGGGGCGTGCGCTTGCCGGGCCGCGCCCGCGGGATCAGCAGCGCGCGACCGGCGTTCTCGCGAAAGCGCGCGCCGAACAGCGCCGATCCGCCGAGTTCGGCGACGACCAGATCTTCGATCTCGTCGGGTTCGAGCATCACCAGATCGGCGCCGGGTGGCTCTTCGGCGTCGGGCAGGTGGACGATGATCCCGTCGTCGGAGTAGATCGCGTCTGACTCGAGCCCGAGCTCGTCCCGGATCCGGGCGCTCAGCGCAAGCGACCAGGCGGCATGCACGCGACCGCCGAACGGGCTCAGGACGCACAGGCGCCAGTCGCCGATCTCGTCGCGGAAGCGCTCGACGACGATCGCTCGGTCCGACGGCACGACCCGCGTGGCCTGCTCCTGCTCGGCGAGGAACTCGATCAGGTTGTTCGCTGCCCGCCGGTCTAGGTCGTACTCGCGCTGCAGCGTCTCGGAGTCCTGACCGACCGCCCAGCGCGCGAATGCCCCGATCGCTTCGCCGAGCTCGCGCGGGCGGCCGACGCCGTCGCCCTTCCAGAACGGGATCGCCCCAGGCAACCCAGGTGCCGGCGTCACGATCACCCGATCGCGGCCGACTTCCTCGATCCGCCACGTCGTCGCGCCGAGCAGGAACGTCTGTCCGGGGCGCGCCTCGTAGACCATCTCCTCGTCGAGCTCGCCGACGCGCCTGCCGTCCGGGAGGGTGACCGAGTACAGGCCGCGGTCGGGAATCGTGCCGGCGTTGGTGACCGCGAGCTGGCGGGCACCCGGCCGGGCGCGGATCGTACCCGCGACGCGGTCCCAGACGATCCTCGGGCGCAGCTCGGAGAACTCCGATGAGGGGTAACGCCCGTCGAGCATGTCGAGCACGTTCTCGAGCTGCGTGCGGGGCAGCTCGGCATAGCTGTGCGTCCGCGTCACAAGCGCGTGCAGCGCGTCGACGCTCACCGGCTCATCGTCGGGCGCCGCGGCGGCGATCGCCACGATCTGCTGCGCGAGCACGTCGAGCGCGTTGCGAGGTACGACCGTGGTCTCGATTGCCCCGTCGCGCATCCGCTTGGCGACGACGGCGCACTCGAGCAGGTCGGCGCGGAACTTCGGGAAGATCCGGCCCCGACTGACATCGCCGACCGAGTGGCCGGCGCGCCCGATCCGCTGCAGCCCGCGCGCCACGGACTTGGGCGACTCGACCTGGATCACGAGATCCACTGCGCCCATGTCGATCCCGAGCTCGAGGCTCGAGGTCGCGACCAGGCACGGGAGCTCGCCCGCCTTTAGCTGCTCCTCGACCAGCGTCCGCTCCTCGCGGGACAGGGAGCCGTGGTGCGAGCGGGCCAGCTCGCGCTCGGCGAGTTCGTTTAGACGCAGCGCGATCCGCTCGGCGCTGCGGCGATTGTTGACGAACAGGATCGTCGACTTGTGCGCCTCGATCAGCTTCAGGAGCTCCGGGTAGATCGCGGGCCAGATCGAACGACGCGTCGCCTCTCCTCCCGCGAGCGGATCGAGGTCGGGCGCGGACGTGTCATCGGGCTCGACCATCGACTCGACCGGGACCCGGATCTCGAGATCGAGCTCCTTGCGCACGCCCGTGTCGACCACCCGGCATGTTCGGTGCGGACCGACCATGAAGCGGCCCACCTCCTCGAGCGGGTTCTGGGTCGCCGACAGACCGATCCGCTGCACGTCCGAGCCCGCGGCTTCGCTCAGGCGCTCGAGCGTCAGCGCGAGGTGCGAGCCGCGCTTGGTTGAGGCGACCGCGTGGATCTCGTCGACGATCACCCACCGCGCCCCTTCGAACAAGTGCTGCGCACGGCCGGTCAGCATCAGATAGAGGGACTCGGGCGTCGTGATCAGGATGTCGGGCGCCTCGCGCAGCATCCGCTGACGCTCGCGCTGCGGCGTGTCGCCGGTGCGGACGGCGACCTCGAGGTCGGCGCCGATCCCGCGCAGTGGCGTGCGCAGGTTCCGATCGATGTCGTACGAGAGCGCCTTCAGCGGCGAGATGTAGACGAGACTCGTGCGGCGCTGCTTGGGGTCGCTCGGGCGGTTCGGATCGTTGGCTAGCTGGTCAATCGCGTACAGGAACGCGGCCAGCGTCTTGCCCGATCCGGTGGGGGCCGAGATCAGCACGTGTTCGCCGGAGGCAATCGCCGGCCAGGCCTGCTCCTGGGCGGGCGTCGGCGTTGCGAACGCCGCCTGAAACCACTCTCGGGTGCGCGGGCTGAAGGCGTCGAGTGACACTCCTTCGAGCGTACAACGAGCGCCATGGCGGCCCCCGGAGGCGGGCGCTACTCGGGGGCCATGAATGCGATCCGCGGTGTCAGTCCGGCGCTGCCGTCGAGCGTCGCGATCCGGCGCCCTTCTTGAACGGCCGGTCGGATCTCATGCAGGTGCGGGTCAAGCCGTCGGTGCAGGTCCTCCAGATCCTTGACGACCACGACCAGCCCCCAGAAGCGCGCCGCGCCATCGAGGTCGGGCACCTCGACGATCTCCATGATCGCCGGGCCCAGGCGGCGGAAGCCCTGCCGGTGGCGGTCGGCGTCGCTCTCGCGCACGAGTCGCAGGGGGATCCCGCACGCCGCGAGTGCCGCTGACGTGCGCTCGAAGCCGCCGGTCACGATCACGATGTGGTCGATCGCGATCGCGCCGTTGTCGTGTTGGCCGACCCGGCCAGGCGCAGGGTGCGCGGTGGCGGCCGTCGCCAGGCCGTCGATATCGCCGACCACACCGTCGACGCCGGTGAGCGTCCAGCCGGTGATCCCCTCGCCGCTGACGCCGAGCTGCACCGCGACCCCGCCGAGCCCGACCCGCTCGTGGCCATCGACGGTGAAGCCAAGCGCGCTCCAGCGCTCGGGCGGGTCGGCGACGTCGAGCCCGGCGAGCTGCGCGCTCATCCGACTACCAGCACCAGCTTGCCGCGCACGTGCCCGGCCTCGCTCTCGCGGTGGGCATCGGCGATGCGGTCCAGCGGGTATGCGTTCGAGACCGGCATCGAGAAGCGGCCGGCTGCGATCGGCTCGGCGATGTCCGTGAGCGCGTGCACCGCACGGGTCGTGCCGGGTCCGCCGCTGAACTTCGCGCCGGCCTGTTGCGCGCCCTGGTAGTCGACGATCGTGACCACGCGCTGCGGTCCGCCGGCGAGCTCCACGAGCGCGGGGAGCGGGCCGCCGCCGTGCGCATCGAACGCAGCATCGACGCCCTCGGGAGCGAGCGCGCGCACGCGCTGCAGGAGGCCGTCACCGTACGTCGTCGGCTCCGCGCCGAGCGAGCGCAGGTAGTCGTGGTTGCCGGGGCTCGCGGTTCCGACCACGCGGGCCCCACGGTTTCGCGCGATCTGCACGGTGGCGGTTCCGACTCCGCCCGCGGCGCCGTTGATCAGCAGCGTCGTGCCGTCGCCGACGCCGAGCAGGTCGAGCGCCCGCGTCGCCGTCTCGACCGCCACGGGCAGCGCCGCGGCGCCCGTGAAATCAAGCGACGGCGGGATCGGCGCATAGTCCTCCAACAGCGCCTTTTCGGCGGCGCCGCCACCGCCGGCCGCGAAGCCGAACACCTCGTCGCCGGGCCTCACGTCGATGATGCCCCCGCCGACCTCGTCGACGACGCCCGCGACCTCGCGTCCTGTGGTCTGCGGCAGCTCGCCCGGCATCGTTCCGTTGCGCCGCTTGATGTCCACCGGGTTGACGCCGGTCGCGCGAACCGCGACGCGGATCTGCCCCGGGCCGGGATGTGGATCGGGGAGGTCCACCAGCTCGAGCACCTCGGGACCGCCGTACTCGCTGAACTGGACCGCCTTCACTGTCACGCCTCCGGGATCGACGTCATTGCATGACAAGCTTTGCAGCTGCCACCCGTCGCCCTCGGCGGGTGGCAGTGGTCA
>DATNKY010000066.1:0-4212 GCA_035603155.1 Solirubrobacteraceae bacterium | reverse complement strand
GCCTCATCGGGTCGTCACCGATTGCGGCTCATCGCACCGTCGCCGGTATCGACTCATCGGACCGGGAGCAGCTCCGGCCCCTCGGGCCCGTCGCGGACCGCCCAGCCGTGCGCCGCGATCTCGTCGCGCAGGCTGTCGGCGCGGGCGAAGTCCCGCTGCGCGCGCGCGGCCTCGCGATCCTGGGCCAGCGCGACGACCTCCTCCGGCGCCACCTCGGATTCGCGCTCCAGGAGGTTGGCGAGACCCAACACATCGAGCATGTCACGCAGATCGTCGTTGCCGATCGTCCCCGGGGCGCCGCGGTTGGCCTCCCGGACCCAGTCGAACACCGCCGCCAAAGCGCGCGCAGTGTTGAAGTCGTTTGCGAGCGAGTCCGAGAACGCTTCGCGAAGCGACGCCGACCAGTCCGGACTCGGGCCGTCGATCAGCCGCCGCGCCGCCTCGCGGATCCGCGCGCACTGCGCGCTCGCCTCGGCCAGGCGCTCGCCGTCGAACTCGATCGGCTGGCGGTAATGGGCGCCGCAGAAGTACATCACCAGCGCATCGCGGCCATAGCGCTCGAGCGCCGTGTGGAGCACGAACACGTTGCCGACTGACTTCGACATCTTCTCGCTCGCAAGCCTGACCATCCCGTTGTGCATCCACAGGTCGGCCAGCGGCTCGCCGCGAGCGGCGAAGGTCTGCGCCGATTCGTTCTCGTGGTGCGGGAACAGCAAGTCACTGCCGCCACCGTGGATCTCGATCTCCAGTCCGAGCTGGTCCTCGGCCATCGCCGAGCACTCGATGTGCCAGCCGGGGCGCCCGGGGCCCCACGGCGAGTCCCAGGAGGTGTCCTCGCCCTCCTTCAATCCCTTCCAGAGCGCGAAGTCGAGCGGATCGCGCTTGCGCCCGGCTCCCTCCACCCCCTCGCCCTGATCCATCTGGTCGATGTCGCGGTGCGACAGCTCCCCGTACGCGGGGTAATCGCGGACCGAGAAGTAGACGTCACCGTCGATCGAGTACGCATGGCCGTCGTCGACCAGTTCCTCGATCAGTTCGACGATCGGACCGATCGTCTCGCTCGCGAGCGGCTCCTGATCGGGGCGCCCGAGGCCCAGCGCGTCGGTGTCGGCGACGTAGAAGTCCGTCATCTCGCGCGCGAGGTCGGCGCTGCCGACCCCGGCGCGGAGCGCCGCCGCGTAGATCTTGTCGTTGATGTCGGTGATGTTGGAGACGAACTGGACCTCGTAGCCCTCGCGGACCAGGAAACGCTTGAGCTGCGAGAAGACGACGAACGGGCGCGCGTTGCCGACGTGGATACGCCCGTAGACCGTCGGTCCGCAGACGTAGATCCGGATCCGCCCGGCAACGACCGGTTCGAGCGCCACCAGCTTCCCGGTTCTCGTGTCGTGTAGGTAGACGGTGCGCACCGTCCGGCTACCCTAGCGGCCCGCAGGTGCTGCGATTCTCGCGCTGCGGACCGCGGGTGCGACGATCCGCAGACTCCCGGCCAGAGGCGCGGCGATCCGTCCCGCCAGGTAGGTTGCCGGGATGCCACCTCGGTCAGCCAACGCCGAACGGCTCACCGATATCAAGCACGGCTTTCGCACCCTCCCGGACCGCTACCTCGGCGCCGATCCGGGCTTCGACGTCACCTACCACGTCAAGCTCTGCGATCTCGGGCACACGTGGGAGGTCCGCTGCACGAGCCACGCCGCGCGCATCCGGCAGGGCGCCACGCGGCGCCGCCCCGACGTCACGATCACCACTGACGCCGGCACCTGGCTGGCGCTCCGCGAAGGCACGATGTCCGGGATCGACGCGTTCGAGCAGCGCCGGCTGGCGGTGCGCGGCAACCTCGACTACGCGATCGGCTTCGAGGGAATGTTCCGGCTCGCCGGCGGCCGGCCGCCATTGCTGCAGATCCACGACGTACCCGTCGGCCGGCACCGGATCTCGACCCTGACGATGGGCCACGGCCGCGACGTCGTGCTCCTGCACGGGCTCGGGAGCACGCGCGCGTCGCTGTTCGAGGCCGCGGCCACTCTCAGCCAGCACTACCGCGTGCACGTTCCTGACCTCCCCGGGTTCGGATCATCGAGCAAGCCGGCCCGGGGCGCGTACAACGCAGCGTGGTTCGCCAAGATCATGCTCGGGATGATGGACTTGCTCGGGGTCGATCGCGCCCATCTGGTCGGCAACTCGATGGGCGGGCGCGTGGCGCTCGAGATTGCGATGACCGCTCCCGAGCGAGTCCGCTCGCTCGGTCTCCTGTGCCCGGCGGTGGCGTGGATCAAACGAGGCCTTCACCCCTTCGTCCGGCTCCTGCGGCCCGAGTTCGGCTTGCTGCCCCACGGGTTCTCGCGCGGCGCCGTCGCATCGCAGTTCTGGAGCATGTTCTACGACCGTGACCTGATCGACCCCGCCGTCGCGGACCTGATGGTCGACGAGTTTCGCCGCATCTACCACACCGCCGGCGCGCGCTACGCGTTCCTCTCGTCGGCGCGCAACATCTACCTCGAGGCGCCGTTCGGGCGCAACGGCTTCTATCCGCGCCTCTCGCGACTGCAGAACCCGGCGCTATTCGTGTGGGGAGGCCACGATCGGTTGGTGCCGCCGGCCTTCGGACGTCACGTCGACCGGTGGCTGCCGAGCGCCGAGCAGGTGACACTCAGCCACTGTGGCCACGTCCCGCAGGTCGAGCGCTCCGAGGAGACCGCGGCGCTGCTGACCGCGTTCTTCGCCCGGGCCGATTCGGACGACGCGGGACGTCCGGCAGCCGAGGACCTCGGCTCGACGCCGGCCGCCTGATCCACGCGACATCCTAGAATTCGGCGTCATGGCCCAGGAAGCTCAGCAGGGGACCGCGCGCGCGGACCTCGACGAGCGCGACCCGGACTTCATCCGCGAACGGCTGCCGCTGATGTGGTTGCTCTCGAGTCTCTGGTTCCGAGGCGAGGTGCGGGGGCTTGGCAACGTCCCCGACGAGGGCCCGGTGCTGCTGGTCGGCAATCACTCGGGCGGCAACGTGACGCCCGACACGATCGTTTTCACGCTCGCGTTCAACACGTACTTCGGCGTCGAGCGAGCGTTCTACCAGCTGGCGGACAATCTACGGCTCTCGATGGCGTGGCTCGGGCCGAGACGCAAGTTCGGAACGGTCCCGGCCTCGCCTGAGAACGCCCGCCAAGCGCTTGACGCTGGCGCCGCGGTGCTCGTCTACCCGGGCGGCGATTACGAGGCCCACCGCCCCGTGTGGGAGCGCAACCGGATTGACTTCAACCGTCGCAAGGGCTTTATCCGGCTCGCGCTGCAGCAGAACGTGCCGATCGTCCCGGTCGTCTCGATCGGCGGCCAGGAGACCGCGCTCTTCTTGACCCGAGGCGAGCGTCTGGCGCGGTTGCTCGCGCTCGACCGGCTGTTTCGCCTGAAGGTGCTGCCGATCTCGGTCTCTGTTCCCTGGGTGATCAACGTCGGTGACGTGCTCGGCCACGTGCCGCTGCCCGCGAAGATCACGATCGAGACGCTGCCGCCGATCGACCTGCGGGCGCAGTTCGGTCCCGATCCGGACGTCGATGACGTCTACGAACACCTGATTGGTCTGATGCAGGACACGCTCGACGCGCTCGCCGCCGAGCGCCGCCTGCCTGTGGTCGGATGAGGGCGAGTGCCCACACGGTCGTCTCGGCGCCGGCCGAAAACGTCTGGGCGGTCGTCTGCGATCCCGAGCGGGTGCTCAGCTTCATGTCAGGAATCACCCGCTGGGAGGTCGAGTCGGAGCGACCGACGGGGCTCGGCGCGCGCTACCGGACGCTGATGCGGGTCGCTTCGGCCGAGATCGGCGGGTTGATCGAGGTCGTCGAGTGGGATCCCCCGCGCGATCTGGCGTGGACCTCGGTGACCGGCATCGACCAGCGCGGCCGCTGGCGCCTGCGGCCCGCGCCGGGGGGTAGGACGCGAGTCGAGATCCGGCTCGCGTACGGAGTCGCCGGCGCGGGACTGTCGGGGTGGTTGGCCGAGCGGATCGCCGCTCGGGCGGTCACCGCGCACCTGCGGTCGACCGTCGGCCAGCTCAAGCGGCAGGTCGAGCACGAGCGCCTGAGGGAGCTCGCCGAGCGGCGGCGGGCGCAGGCCGGCTAGTGTGTCGATTCGGAAATTCGGTGGCACCAAGAGGGGTCACTGGGGGATGCAGCGCAAGGACGCAGGAGCCGACGCGTAGCAGCGCTACGCGAG
>DATNKY010000712.1:0-4261 GCA_035603155.1 Solirubrobacteraceae bacterium | reverse complement strand
AGATCGTCCGCGAGCCACACGATTTTTCGTACGGAGAGCGTCAGTGCACCATCCGCGACCCCGCCGGACATCGCTGGACGCTCACCCAGACCCTGCATGACGTCGCACCCGAGGAGTGGGGCGGCATCACCGTCGACGCGGAATGAGCAGCCGGGAGCCGAGTCGGGCAGGTTGGCGTCGGGTCTTTTCTGGAGCAAGACCGTGGGCGACCATCGGCGGACACCGTCGCTGCCGATATCGCAGAACGGATGCGCCCGCCTGACACCGGCAGCTTCCTACCCTTGGTCGCCATTGCGCTCGCACGCCCGGTTGCCGTCCAAGAGCCAGAAGCGATCGCCAACGTGATGCTCGCTTCCGCGCGTTGCGGGTCCATCTCATCATCATGGCCGCGGCCCGTTGCTGGATTGAATGCAGGTTTCACATTGGTGCTCGAGTCAGCGGGAGACCTTCAGCGGACGCCTGCGGAGGCTGGGGATACGATCGTCGCGTGCCGCTCCCGTCCGACCTACCCGAGCAGCCGCAGCTGCGCGCCGCTGCTGCGGCACTGGAGCGGGCGCGGATGGTCGGCAGCGTGCTCGACCATAAGTGGCGGACGATCTTCCTTTCCACCGAGCAGGTCGCGGTGTTTCCGGATGCGGACCTCTCCACGTGGCTTGGCGTGTCGCAGATTGTTCAGACGCTCGAGAGGCGGCTTCCGTTCGTGGTGCCGGTGGAGACGCGATTGCGCTGGTGGGAGGCGCTCGGTCCGGCGATTCGCCATGACGTATCCCCCGACGATCCGGACTTCGAAGCCGTGTTCGGGCCGATGGCCGACATTGCTCGCGACCTCGAGCCTCGGACCCCGGACTGGGCGGTCGTCGTTGAGCGAGAGTTAGCCGATGACGAAGCCCGTAGCCTCATCTGGCACGGGCGCCTCACCGACGTGTACCTGCGGGTGGTCGCGCCCGACGGTGCGCACGTCGGAACGCTGCATTTCTTCCGTCCGACGCTCGGCGACGTGGTGTCTGCTCGCCTGTCGCGCGGGCACGCACCGATGTACGAGCGGATGCTCGAGCTGCGCGATCCCGCGCGCCGGCAGGCGGCGATTCTGTTCGCTGATCTGGAGGCGTCATCTGCGCTCTCTCGGCGCCTCTCCTCGCGGGCATATTTCGCATTGATCCGCTCGCTCACCGACCTCGTGGACGCCGCCGTGATCGCCAACGGCGGCCTGATCGGCAAGCACGCCGGCGACGGTGCCTCGGCTCTGTTCGTCGTCGATGGTGTCGACGCGGAATCCGCAGCCGCCCACGGCGCGATCGATGCCGCGCGTCGCATTCGCGACGGCGCCGCTGGCCTTCTGGGCGACACAACCGAGGTGCTCGTCAATGTCGGTCTTCATTGGGGCGCGACGTTGACGATCGGCCAGGTCTCCAGCTACGGTCGGCTGGAGGTCACCGCGCTCGGCGACGAGATGAACGAAGCGGCACGGATCGAGGCGGTTGCGACCAACGGCCGGATCCTCGCTTCAAAGGATCTCCTCGAGCGCCTCGGACCTGAGGACGCTGACGCCCTGGAGCTCGAGCTTGCCCACGTACATTTCACGGCCGTCAGGTCACTGGGCGCAGACTTTAAAGCGCTGCGTGACGCAGGATCGATCGCCGTCGCCGAGATCTGAAGGAACCAGCGGGCGCGCTCCGTTCCGCGTGGATCGGGCGATGATGCGGTCTGGCTTGTTCGGTGTCAGGTAGCGCCAGGCGGCTTGGTTGATCGTCGCATGGTGTGGTTTCGGTTACGGCAGCCTGGTTGGATGGTCACATGGTGTGGTTTCGGTTACGCTGCGGGCGGGATGAGATCGGCAGCCAGTGGCGAGGTGCCGCGGTCGTCGAGCGTGGCGCGGTTCGATCTTCGGGGTCGCTCGGTGACGTTCGGAGCGGGAGTGCTGGTGGTGTTGGTGTCGCTGCTGGTGGTGGCTTCGGCCGGCGCGACGACCTTGATCAGAAGCCCGAGGGACGTGTCTCGGGTTTTTCTGCCGGGGCACCCGCGCTTTAGTGACGGCGCGGTCGCGGTTAGCCGTGACGGGCAGCTCGTGTACGTGGTCTTGGGGTCCCGGAACCGGTTGTACGAGTTCAGGGCGCGCGGGGCGTTACAGAAGATCTGGGCCTCACGGCGATTGCGCGGCCCGAGAGGCGTGACCACCGACGACGATGGGGATGTGTACGTCGCCGATCAGGCGTCGGGAAGGGTTGTCAAGTTCACCGCTGGCGGGAAGTTCGTCATGCAATGGTCGGTGCCTGACCCGATCTCGATCGCAGCCGCGCCGAAAGGGCCGGTGTTCGTGCTGCGCGGCCACGCGGACAACGAGGTCGACGAGTACACGTTGGGCGGTCGCAGGCTGCGGAGCTTTCACGCGAACCTCCCAGGGCGCTGGGATCCGTACTACGGCTACACGCAGATGCCGCGGACGTCCGCGAAAGCAATCGGCGTCGACGGCGCCGGCGACCTAATCGTCACCGGTCAGTCATACCAGTACCTGCAGGGACTTGGCCCTTGCGATGGGAGTTCTACGCCGACGCCGAATGAGGGGTTGTGCTCGCCGGGGGCAATACCGGATAACCCGCTGGTGAGTGGCGAGGTGGCTCGGTTCACTCCGGCGGGGAGAGCGGACGGCCACGGCTGGTTGAACGACTCGACCCTGTCGGACTACCCGGGTTTCTACAGCGACGGGATTGGAACCGGGGTCGCCGTCGATCCCGACGGTGGTGCTGTGTATGTCAGCGATCTGGAGGACTACATCGACTATCTCGAGCCCGATCTCACCAACCCCGACAACGGGACGCTCGGCTTTGGCGGTCTGCACTACGCGTTGGGGTTCGTCTGCTGGGTGTGCCTCGGCAAGGGCAGCAACAGCACGAGCCCCGCGGGGGTGGCGTTTGACTGTCGCTCGAACCTGTACGTCCTCGACCCAGGGATCGACGGGGTGGACGTCTACGTCAACCAAAGCCCGCCGTCCGATCCACCGTGCGTGCCGGCTGACGTCTCGCGGCCCGCGATCTTGGGCACCGCGCAGCAGGGCGACAAGCTCACGGCACGCCACGGCAGGTTCCTGAACGCGAGCAGCTACCGCTACGCGTGGAAACGATGCGACGCGCACGGCAGGCACTGCGCGGCGATCCGCGGCGCCGCGAAGGCGTCGTACAGGTTGACGAGCCGGGATGTCGGGCACCGGCTCCGGATCGCGGTAGCCGGGCACAACGCGAGCGGAACGACCGCGGCGGTGAGCTCGGCCGCGACCGCCGTGGTAGTTCCGCCGCCACCGCTGAGCGACTCCGCTCCGTCGATCTCGGGCAGCGCGATCCAGGGCCAAACGCTGACCGCCGCACTCGGCAAGTGGTCGGGCAAGCCGACCAGCTATTACTTCGCGTGGGTCGATTGCAATGTCGGTGGCGGCAGCTGCATCTTCAGGTCCGCCACGTCGGACACTTCCTCGGCCTACGAGCTGACTGACGGCGATGTTGGGAGCACGATGCGCGTCGAGGTGTGGGCGTTGAACGCCTACGGCGAGACCGGTCCGGTGCTCTCGGCACCGACCCCGGTGGTGCTGCCGCTACCGCCGGCGAACATCTTGCCGCCATCGATCGCCGGCGACCTGACCCAGGAGCAGACGCTGACCGAGGTTCACGGCGCATGGTTGAACAACCCCTCGGGTTACGCGATCCAGTGGGCGGACTGCACAGCGACGGGCGCGAGCTGCACGCCGATCCCCGGCGCCACCAGCCCGTCGTACACACTCGCCGCCCGCGACGTCGGGCACGCGATCGCGGTGCTCGAATCCGCGAGCAACGTGGGCGGAACGGCAGCGGCCGTCAGCTCGCCGACAACCGCTCCCGTCGCGTCGTCTGGCCCGGGAACCGCCGCGCGGCAGAAGGCGCCGAAGCTCAGTCTCTCACCGGTCATCTCCGGAGCGCCTCAAATCGGCCAGACGTTGATCGCCTCGACCGGCGCGTGGCAGGGAGCCCCACCCCTGTCCTATATCTACCAGTGGCAGAAATGCAACGGCTCATCGTGCTCAGACATCGCGGGCGCGACAAGCCAGGACTACACCATCTCGCCGTCGATCGAGGCTGGTGAGTCGATCCAGGTGCTCGTGACCGCCACCAACGCGACCGCGACCGCGACGGCCGCCTCGGCCCCCGTCGGCCCGGTGCCACCCCTGGCCAAGCCACCCCCAGTCATTCATCTTCCCCCTGGCGCGCCACCCCCGGCGTGAGAAGACACTTGGCGC
>DATNKY010000398.1:0-3439 GCA_035603155.1 Solirubrobacteraceae bacterium | reverse complement strand
CTGCCAGCCAGTAGATCCTCACCAGCTAGCGTCCCGGCTATGGAGTTCAGCCGCGAGTTGCGCAGCGACGTCCTGGCCGGAGACATCACGCTCTCGGTCCGATTGTGGAAGAGGCCACGGGTCAAGCAAGGCGGGCGCTATCGGGTCGGGCCTGGTGAGATCGAGGTCGACGCCATCGACTTCGTGCCGTTCGCGGCGGTCACCGGGAAGGACGTCCGACGAGCCGGCGAGGCCAACCGCGAGACGCTGCGCCAGCGTGCCGCGCATGCGGGGCCGATCGATGACGACACGCTCGTGTATCGAATTGAGTTTCACGCGGTGGACCCGACCACCGACCATGGCCGCCCGCAGGAGTAGGCGGGCGCCTCAGCCGCTCTCGGCGGGGTTGCCGGCTGACGCAGACGATGCGTCAGTCCTGCGCTTGCGGCGAGGGGCGCCCACGCGGGTCCGGTCCAGCACGACGCGCGGTAGCGGCCCGCGGTTGGCGCCGACGGCGACAAGCCAGCGACGCTGGATCGCCGTCGACGCGGCAACGCTCGCAGCCAAGCCGGCGCTGTGTCCGGCTTGGCTGCGACGGAGGAGAGAGCGCGAGGCTCCAGACGAGCTCTCGCGCGGTGAAGTGAGTTCGTCACTCCACACAGATTGCGACGATACGCTCGCCGACGCTTGCCCCTGAGGCGCGACGATCTTCGCAGGTTGAACCCGATCCGATTGCGCATTCTTCACAATATCGATTGAGTTTATCAGATTGCCACCTGAGGCCTCTCCGAACTGGACCCAGACGGACCACAAGTTGCGTTCGGTCCGCGCAGGTGTTGGACTGGGCCCAACGGGTAGGCGCCGTCTACCCCGTGTCACACAGCGGCCAAGGAGACCGTATGACCGATTCGAATACCTACAGGATCATCGAGATCGCCGGGACCTCAGCCGACGGCATCAGTGAGGCGATGCAGGCGGGTGTCGCCCGCGCCGCGAAGACGCTGCGCGGGCTCGATTGGGTCGAAGTTCGGAGCATCCGCGGGCACGTCGAGCAGGATCAGATCGCGCACTTCCAGGTCGAGATGCGGGTCGGGTTCAAGCTCGAGCAGCAGTAGCGTTCTTCAGCGCAACACGACGCGACCCCGGGGGGTCGCGAGTGTCGCCTCGAGTGCCGCCTGAGGCGCCTCCTCGACGCGAATCCCGACTCCTAGGGCATCGAGCACGACCTGAATGCGCGCGGCCTCGGGGTGTCGCGCGCGCAGCCCGACGAGCTCGAGCCCCGCAGGAGACGTCGCGGCGGGGTGAGCGTCCGCGGGCGTCGCACCCCAATCGATCAAGAATGGAATCACGTTGCTGCCGGGCATCTCCTCGCACAGGGTCATACGCCATGACAGCATCTCACCGCCGGGACGCGTGCGCGACATCGGCACGATCTCGCCCGGGTCGTGACCGGCACCCCGGGCCCGGGCGAGCGCGCCCTCGAGGTCGCTGGTCGCAACCGCCCAGCCCATCAGCCGGGGCTCATCGAGCGAGTGCAGCGAGTACGGGAGCGGCGTGGCCGCCTGTGGCTGGGCTGGGTCGGGGCCGATGATCTCCAGATAGCTGCCGCCTCCCAGCGAGGCCAGACGGTTCTGCGTGCCGAAGCCGTCATGCCGGCCACCCCCACTCGGCTCGATCCCGGTGCGCGCCGCAAGGTCGGCGGACGTGGCGCTCAGATCACGAGTCGCGTAGACGAGATGGTCCAGGACTGGGCGATCGGTTCGTGTCATCACAACCTACCTCCAGTCGGCGACGTTGACGCGACTATATCAACAGGACCCGATCCCGCCCGTCGGTTACAACGGGGCCCGTCGTGTGTAGTGACTCGGCGATTAGGAGACACCGAAAGTGAACACCAATGGTTCACTGTGGACCAGTTACGGGGAATGTGGTGATAGCGCATAGATCGGGTTAACCGCACTGGTCCGGTCGCGCGGCCGCCGTGTCCGACGGGCGGCGTAAGCCGCCCGCGTACCCTAGGTGAGGTTGATCAGCGCGTTACTCGTGGGTATGCGGACTCCACGAATACCGAACGCAAGCATGTACATCGGGTATTTCATTTATCGACTAAACCGGGCCGTGGGTTTGACCCCGAGGCGTTCGGCCGCGGCGCCGGCCTGACCGCGCCGGTTGACGCCGAGCTTGCGGAGGATCGATGAGACGTGGTGGTCAACGGTTTTTTGCGAAACGACGAGGCGCCGGGCGATGTCCGCGTTGCGAAGGCCATCGGCGAGCAGTGGCAGGACTTCGAGCTCGCGGTTGGTCAGCCCGGCCGGATTCTCGGTAGTGCTCGCGCGCGGGCCGCGCGGGACCCCACGCTCGCCGAGCTGGCGCAGCCGCCGGCTGACGATCGCCGCCGCCGGCCTGGCGCCGAGCGCTCGAAGCTCGTCGAGCGCCTTGCGGAGCGCGACGCCGTCGGTCGATGGCACGAGCGCGATCGCCGCGTCGTAGACGGCCCCTTCGGCCCGGAACGCCTCGGCGGCGAGTTCCGGCTCGCCGCCCAGCTGGAGGCGGTAGCAGTCTGGGAGGCCGTCGGGCGGCTCGACCGGGAGCCCGGCCCGGGCGCGCCAGCACCCAAGCTCGCCGGCGATCCGTGCCTCGCCCAGCCGGCACGCGCGGTCGTACGTAAGCTCGGTCTCCGCACCGATCGCCTCGGGTCGGCCTTCGAGCCACAGCGCCTCGGCTCGAGCGGCCGCGGCCGGCCAAAGGAGCTCCAAGTCGTCGGCGGCGATCGCCGTCTCCCGCGCCTCGTCGAGCAGCGGCCACGCACCAGGGTCCCCGCGCCGGGCGCGGACGAGCGCGAGCGCCAGCAGGGCGTCAGAGCGAGGGCCGATCACCTGGTCGCGCGGCCCATCGAGCAGCGCCTGGGCGATCGTCGCGGCCTCATCCCAGCGACCGAGCGCCAACTCGACGACCGCGCGGTTGCCGAGCAGGCATTTGAGCCACGCCTCGAGGCCGAGTTGCTGCGTGTACCCGATCCCGCGCCCGAGTACCTCGAGCGCCGACGCGAACCTCCCCAGCAACGTCAGCGTCCAGCCGAGGTTGATGTAGGCCCGCCCGGCGTCGGGCCCGAGATGGGCCTGCCGAGCGAGCTCGAGGCTGCGCTCGAGCTTCGCCTGCCCTCCAGGACTGTCCATCTTCATCTCGACAGTGCCGACGCTGTTGAGAGCATGGACGAGGGCCTCGGTGTCGCCGACCTCGTCGGCCAGCACGATCGCCTTTGCGCCCCACTCGAGCGTGGACGCCGCGTCTGCCGTGACCATCGAGAGGCCGGCGAGGGCGCTGTAGGCGCGCGCGAGCTCGCGACCGGGCGTCGCCTGCTCTAGCACTCGGACCGCCTCGCGCGCGGTTTCGAGCCCCTCTTGCGTCCGTCCGATGCAAGCGAGCAGCCGCGCGCGAAGGCGGATGTCATCGCCCTCCT
>DATNKY010000702.1:0-2025 GCA_035603155.1 Solirubrobacteraceae bacterium | reverse complement strand
CTGCCAGGCGTGGATGCGCCTGCAGCCGCGCCCGCGGTTCCGGGCCGGCGCGTCGGTCTACTTCGCGAGCTTCGCGGATGCGGTGCAGGCGACCCGAGCCATTGCACAGTCGGGGCTGAACCCCAGCAACTGCCGGCTGCTGGGCCACGACGAGGCGATGCTGTCGGGGAGCGGGGATGGATCTCACTCGATCCTCGTGCTCGGCTTCGAATCCGGCGACCACCCGCTCGAGCCGTGGATCGCCCGCGCGCTCGAGATCTGCGCCGAGCATCGCGGGGAACCGCGCGAGGCCGAGGGTGACGCCGCCGCGGTCTGGCGGGCAGCGTTCCTACGCGGCCCGCACGTGCGCGATGCGTTCGCTCAGCTCGGGTTCGTGCACGAGACGTTCGAGACGGCGATCACCTGGGACCGGTTCGATGACTTCCACGAGCGCGTTCTCGGGGCGACCCAGCGCGCGGTCAAGGAGGTCTGTGGCGCCGGCGCGGTCTCATGCCGGTTCGCCTACGTCTATCCCGACGGACCCGCTCCCTACTACTCGGTCTACGCGCCCGGGCGCGCAGGCGAGGAGCTCGAGCAGTGGGACGAGATCAAGCGCGCGGCCTCCGAGGCCATCATCTCCAGTGGGGGCACAATCACACATCACCACGCCGTCGGGCGCGATCATCGTGCGGCATACCTGCGTGAGGTGCCCGAGCTGTTCGCCGGCGCGCTGCGCGCGACAAAGGCGGAGCTCGACCCAGCCGGGATCATGAACCCGGGGGTGCTGCTCGAGCCGACCCGGCCGTGAACTTCCGAAAACAAGGGGACTGACAATGACCGCTTCGCTCCCGGACTCGAAGGTGTTTCGCTCGGAGCTCAACCCCGTCGACCTCCTGGTCAGGGCCGCTTACATGTATCCCGAGCGGCTGGCGGTGATCGACGGCGAGCGCCGGTTCACCTACGCCCAGCTGGGCGAGCGCTCGTGGCGGCTTGCGAACGCGCTGCGGTCGGCGGGGCTGAAGAAGGGCGAGCGCGTCGCGGCGCTGCTGTTCAACTCGGCGCCGATGCTCGAGGCTCACTTCGCGGTCCCCGCGGCCGGCGGCGTCCTCGTGGCGGTCAACAACCGGCTCAGCGGGCCGGAGGTCGGCTACATCCTGCGCCACAGCGGCGCCCGCTATCTGCTCATCGACTCAGAGCTCGAGCCGGTAATCGCCAACCAGGAGCTCGGCGATCTGACCGTGATCCGGTACACGGACGGTGGGGGCCCTGGTGACGAGTACGAGCCGCTGCTCGCCGGCGCCTCGCCCGAGATGCCTCCCAGCCAGCTCGAGGACGAGGAGGAGACGATCTCGATCAACTACACCTCGGGCACGACCGGCCGTCCGAAGGGCGTTCAGTACACATACCGCGGCGCGTATCTGAACGCGCTCAACGAGGTGATCCTGGCCGGGATGGGCACCGACTCGGTGTACCTGTGGACGCTGCCGATGTTCCACTGCAACGGCTGGTGCTTCCCGTGGGCGGTGACCGCGGTCGCTGCCTGTCACGTCGCGCTGCGGACGCTCGACCCCGACCGGATCTGGGAGCTGATCGACACCGAGGGTGTGACCCACTACAACGGCGCCCCGACCGTGCAGTTGATGGTCATCAACCATCCACGGGCGCACAAGCTCGATCGGCCGGTGACGGTGATGGTCGCTGCCGCTCCCCCCTCGCCGACGCTGTTCGCGCGCATGGGCGAGCTCGGCTTCCGGATCGTCCACGTCTACGGCCTGACCGAGACCTACGGCCCGACGACCGTGTCTCCCGACCAGCCGGCGTGGCGCGACCTCCCGCTCGATCGGCGCGCGCAGCTGCTCGCGCGTCAGGGCCAGGCCTACATCTCGTCAGACCTGATCCGGGTCGTGGACGACGAGATGGACGACGTCGCGACCGACGGTCAGGCGATGGGCGAGGTCGTGATGCGGGGCAACAACGTGATGAGCGGCTACTTCGACGACGAGGCCGCGACCGCCAAGGCGTTCGCCGGCGGCTGGTTTCACTCCG
>DATNKY010000783.1:0-7149 GCA_035603155.1 Solirubrobacteraceae bacterium | reverse complement strand
GACAGGCGCTCCGCCGAGCGAGAACGGCGCGGGGGCCGAAGCCGCTACCGGTGACGGGCAGCCTGATCCGACCAGCCTGGGCCCTCGGGCTGCTCGCGCCCCTGCGGCCCAACCTCCGGTTGCGAGGCGACCGTCGCCGTGGCGGCGCCTCTCGCCGGGGGAGCTTCGCGCGGGCTTCACCGATGCGCGGGTGGTCAGCGGGCGTAACCTGCGCCATTTCGTCCGCCAACCGGACCTGCTGGTGTTCTCGACGATCCAACCGATCATGTTCGTGCTGCTGTTCACATACGTGTTCGGCGGCGCGATCAGTCACTCACTGCCCCCCGGCGTGAGCTACATCGACTACCTGCTGCCGGGCATCCTGGTTCAGTCGGTGACGTTCAGGGCCAGCCAAACGGCAGTAGGCCTGTCCGACGACCTGAAGCTCGGCGTGATCGACCGCTTCCGCTCGATGCCGATGGCACGGTCCGCCGTGCTCATCGGCCGTGCCACGGCCGACTTGGTCCGCAACGTCCTGATCATTGTGCTGATGATCATCGTCGGCTACATCATCGGCTTCCGCTTCCAGGCCGGCGTCGCACAGGCCCTCGTGTGCATAGCGCTTGTCAGCGCCTTCGGGCTCGCGCTGAGCTGGATCTTCGCCTTCGTGGCACTGACCGTCCGCAGCGCCGAGGCAGCTCAAACAGCCGGCTTCGTGATCCTGTTTCCGCTCGTGTTCGCGAGCTCGGTGTTCGTGCCCGTCTCGACCCTGCCGAGCTGGCTGCAGGCAGTCGCGAAGGTGAGCCCGGTCACCCTGACCGCGAACGCAGCCCGGTCCTTGGCCCTCGTCCCCGGAACACCATCCTCCCTTGGCGGCGCAATCGCCTGGATCGTCGGGCTCCTGGCCGTGTTCGTCCCTCTGTCCGTTTGGCGTTACAGGCGCATGACCTGACGCCGACGACGCACGACCGCGACGCTTCAAGCGGCTTGACGAAGGATCTGTTGCGGCGTCGGGAGCTTGTACACGAATTGGCGTCTCGCGTCGTGGTAGCTGGGATCGGGACCGAAGAAGCATTCGCGGCAGCGCGCGAGCTCCTCGGTTCGGTATGCGTCAAGCGGCTTGACCTGCTCGTCGCTTCGGCGCGAGCGTCGCTTGTGCTCCAGGCGCGCCCGGTACAGACCGTCATTCGCTACTCGCTCGGCGAGCCGCTGCGTCTTGGTTGCGAACTCGTTCAGGTCGGCGCCGAACGTGGCGTCCAGCAGCCCGATCTTGACGGCCTGACGCGCACCGATCGCGTCGAACGGCGCCTGTGTGAGCCGCGTCGTCATCGGGTGACCGATGCGGCGAGGCAGCAGGTAGGTCCAATATTCCGATCCGTACAGCCCGCCCATGTGCTGGTAGTAGGGGTTCAGGACGATGTCCTGGCGTCCCACGACGTAGTCTGCGGCGAGCGCAAACGGCACGCCGCCGGCTGCCGCGTCTCCACTGAGCGCTGAGATCACCACGTGTGAATCGGTCAGCACGATGTCGCGCACTAGGTCGTCGATCGCGACCAGGTTGCGCCAGGATTCCGCGGCCGGGTCCGCGGCCGCCTCGATCAGGCTCAGATGGATTCCGTTAGAGAAGTAGTCATCCCCGCCGAGCAACACGATCACCTTCGTCTGGCGCTGCGTCCGGGCATGCGCATAGGCCTCGCGTAGCTGCCGGCATTGCTCGGTGCTCATCGCTCCGTTATAGAAGTCAAACCGCAGGTATCCCACGCCCGCGTGCTCCTCATACGTGATCTCGCGATGCGTCTCATCGACCGGCAGCCGGGCGTCGAGTGCAACCGGGATCTCCGGCACGCCGGGTTCAACGCCGGCCAGCTCGAGCGCGCGGGTGGCTGGCAACTTGAAAAACCGCCGAGTCGCGGTGTCGCGCTGGCGCAGATGCGTGATCCACACCGCCCCGTCGACCGTGGCACGGCAGACAGCGCCGCTTCGCTGCGCGATCAGTTCCCCCGGGCGACCCGTGAGAATCCGTTCGCGCCAACCACCGAACAGGTGAAACTCGCGTCCGGCGATCGCGTCAAGGACTCCCGGATGACCCTCGCCGGCGCGGATCTTCCGAATCACGGTCTCGGTGCTGTCACTATGCCAGTCGATCTCCCGGACCGCCTGGGTCATCACGGGCCGCGCGTGACCGTTGGGGCTTCGCTTGGTGCGACGTTCGGCGCCGCTGACTCCGCCGACGATCTCCCCGACCGCATCCAGAAGCGCGTCGATCGCCGCGTGGCGGACCTCGTGGCGATACAGGCTTGCCTTTCCCGCCTCGCGCATCGGGAAGCTCCGCGTCGCCAACGCGTCTCCGGCGTCGAACTCTGCGTTGGCCACCAGCACGGTCACTCCCCACTCCCCCATCCCAAGCTCGATCGCCCAGTCAAGCGATGAAGGCCCACGGTCCCCCGGCGGGCCCGGGTGTACCACCAGGCACTGGCGCCTGCGCCAGATCGTCTCGGGAATCAACGTCTTGAGAAACGGGCAGACGATCAGCTCCGGATCGTGCTCTCTCACCACCGCCTCCATCGTCGCGGCGGAATCGACCACCTCGACCGCTACCTCATGCCCAAGCTCGCGCAGTGCGATCGCGGCACGCTGACTCAGCCCGTTATGCGCCGAGACCAGAAACAGAATCCGTAACGACCTGTCGCTCTCACCAGCAGCCCATGCCGAGATCGAAGGCAGAAAGTCACGATTGGGTACGTCTGTAACGATGCTCGTACTCATGGTCCCCTCACCAGTCACGTCGTTGTCATTCATACGGCCAGGCGAAGCTACCCGCCCACCCGTGCGCTGCCTTTGCGAAAGAGCGACGCCGCGCTCGCGGTGCTGTGTGATGGCTGTCACTCACGGTCCCCTTTCCGTGCCGTACGTGCGCGGTCCACGAAAGTCCACGCCGCCCCGCGACCCCGCGTTCACTCGTTCGAGATCGGAGACCTACTCCCGGAGGCTCCGAATCGCGCGAGGTCCTAGGCGATCATTGCAGAGCGTGCGCAAGCGCACGAGGCCACCCTTGGTGTTGATGCTCACACCTACCGAGAACCGCGTCGGCGCCAGGCGTGTGCGGTTTGGGATCTGACGCTTACACTGCACACGCTTGGTGAGGCTCTAGCACTGAGATCGTGACCCTGCCTTGCATGGAGCACAGCTGCGATCGCAAAGAACAGAGCGATTAGAAGCAGACATGACCCGACGGCAACCGCGACACCGAGCGCGAGCGGGTGGGGAGCGAGCGCGACGGCCAAGAGGCCACCGGCAGTCACGGCGACCGCGACAGGTCTGGGTCGTAACACCGAGAAGGCGAGCCCCAGCCCGAGCAGCGCAAGAATCCCGACGCGATGGTGCTCCAACTCCCCGAGGGCTAGCGTCTTCGCCAGCACAAGCAGTGCAACGCCGGTGAACAACGCCCAGCGGCTCGTGTGTCGTCGGCCAAGCGACGCTTCGCTTCGGACCGGCTGGTCAACCGCGGCCGCTGGTCCGGCAGCTCGCGAGTCGTTGCTCATCGCCCCAGGCATGATACGCGGCAGCCGCTGCCGTCCAGCTATCGCAGGCGGTTGGCAAGCTGCGTGCGCGACTTCACGTCTAGCTTGCGAAACGCCTTGCGGAGGTGGTACTCGACTGTGTTCGGGCTGATGAAGAGTTGAGCGGCGATCTCTCGGTTCGTGTTGCCTTGCGCGGCGAGGCGCGCGACCTGGAGCTCCTGCGGGGTGAGCTGTTCGCATGCATCCATGCTTCGCTTGCGGACACGCTCGCCGGTCGCCTCGAGTTCGACCCGTGCACGCTCGGCGAATGCCTCCATCCCGAAGTCGGTGAAGAGCTCGTGGGCGACTTTCAGCTCGTTGCGTGCGTCAATACGTCGCCGTTCACGTCGCAGCCACTCGCCGTAGAGAAGGTGAGCACGGGCGAGATCGATCGCGATTCGGGTTCTGCCGAGTCGCTCGATCGCCTCGACGTAGAGCTTTTCAGCACGCTTGCCCTCGGCTAGGAGTGCACCGGAGCGGGCCGCGATCCCGAGGGCCCAGTCTGTGCCGGTAGCCCTGGTCATTGCCATGAGACGACGGTGAGCGTCAGTGGCCAGCTCGGGCGTTCCGGCTCGGACGGTGGCCTCGATGTACTCGGTCAGGTGCCAGTTGCACGGAGCGAGATCCTGCGGATGTTCGGCAATGCGCGACGCGGATGCGCGGGCTTCTTCGTATCGTCCCAGCCCGTTGTACAGCACCGCCCTGGCCCACTCGAGTGCTGAGATTCCGATTCCTTCGCCGCGCCTCGTCAACTCGACGCGACTGCCATCGATGAGCGAGGCGGTCTCAGCTTCTCGCCCGCGCAGAGCAAGGAGTCCCACCCGGCCGTAGGGAGCGAGGGTGCTGCCGATGGCCAACGTCGTCGCCTGGATTTCCTCGACGAGCGCCGTCGCCGTCGACAGCTCTCCCGCGAAGAGATGCATGGAAATGCGCTGGCTGAGGGCGAGCTGGAGATCACCGAGCGCTCCTGCTTCACGCGCTAGGCGAACGTGCCGCTCCGAGAGCGTGTCCCATCGCTCGTCGTCCCACAGATGCACGGACACCACCGTCGCGACCCACCCCCAACGCAGTTCTTCGTTCGTCGGAGTGTCGGCAGCGAACGCGCTCTGGGCTTGGCGCAGGATCGGCACTGCTGTCTCATAGCCGTCGCTGAAGAGTGTCGCCAGCGCGTCGAGCAGCAGGTCGATCCCGCGCGGCTCGTGCGGCGCCGGCGGCGCTGCTCTCGCAGCCCTCGCTACCTCCAGCGCACTTGCGCCCGCGTCGGCGAGGCGGCCTGCGAACCCCGCTGATACGAGCGCCTCCAAATAGGTTTCGCGTGCGAGAACCGGATCGAGGTCAGCTAGCCGATCGGCGGCCTCAAGCAGCAGGGGTGCTGCATCGTTGCCGCGCCTCGTGACGAACGCGATCTGCGCCCGCATCAAGCCGACGCGCGCCCGTTCCAGGGCGCTAAGGACGCCACTTCCGGCCGTGCTGAGGAGGTCGAGAGCGTCATCGAAAGCGCCCGCTTGGAACTTCAGCTGGGCGGCGGCGAGAGCGCGTTTGGCGCGGCATCGGACTTCGGGTGTCAATGCGACGGCGCGTTCGAGGAAGGCGGCGGCGGCGGCGAAACCCCCGCGCCCCTGTGCTCGTGCTGCCGAACGCTCAAGCTCACCAGCAACCTCCTCGTCGGGCGTCGCTGCCGCCTGGGCCCGGTGCCAGGCGCGCCGATCCGGGTCGCATACTGGGTCGGTCGCTTCGGCGAGCGCGCGGTGGACTTCCCGGCGCTCCTTGCGCCCGGCCGCGCCGTAGACGGCCGAGCGAATCAATGGATGACGGAACACCACTCGAGGACTGGCGGCGAGAAGGTCTTCGGATTCGACCCTCTGTCCAGCCGACTCGGATATGCCGAGCCGCTGGGCGGCCCCCCACAGCAGCGCCGGATCACCCACCGGGTCAGCGGCCGCCACCAGCAACAAGCGCCGCGCATCGTGCGGAAGCGTCGCAAGACGTCGCATGAAGCTCTCCTCGATGCTGGCTGACAAGGGGACCGGCGGCAAACCGAATCCACCGGCGAGCTGCGTCGGCGTCAACCCGCGCGGCAACTCGAGGAGCGCGAGCGGGTTGCCGCGCGTCTCGGCAACGATCCGATCTAGCACGCGCTCATCCAGCCGAACCGTCAGGGCAGACTCCAGTAACGCCCGCGCATCACGATGCCCCAAGGGCTTAACGTGAAGCTCCGGCAACCCCGCGAGCATGTCACCCCGCTCGCGCGTGGCGAACAGGAGCGCGACCTTCTCGGCCAGCAGGCGGCGGGCCACGAACGCAAGCGCACGCGCAGAAGCACGATCCAGCCACTGCGCGTCATCGACGTAACAGAGGAGCGGCCGCTCCTCGGCTGCCTCGGACAGTAGACCGAGGACGGCTAGTCCGACCAAGAACGGGTTCGGGGGCGGCCCGGCGCTGAATCCGAACGCAACGCCAAGCGCATCGCTCTGCGGCGGCGGAAGGCGCTCCATGAGCTCGAGGAACGGAGAAGACAGCTGCTGAACGGCTGCGTACGGGAACTCCATCTCCACTTCGACGCCGTGCGTCGGAGCGATCCGAAACTCCTGGCCCACCTCGACCGCGTACTCGAGCAACGCGGTCTTGCCGACTCCAGGCTCGCCATGAAGCACGAAAACGCCGCCTTTGCCGACGCGGGCGCTGTCCAGCAGACCGACGAGCATCCTGCGCTCAGTCTCCCGGCCAACCAAGCGCTCTCCGGGGACCCGGACCAGTGATCGTGTTGCGTGCATCTGGCTACAAGCATGATCGACGACGCGGGGCATGCGGACTAAGGCATTCCAGGATTCGATCCAGGATTCGATCGATTCGCCTGAGCGCGAGGATCGCCTCATCCCGGAGGACAGACAGGAGAGCTGCGACGAGAGGAAAGGCAATTGAGCGCCACCGATTCGACAACCGAGACAAATCTCGCGCTCGCCCGCGAGTACACCGACCGCGTGTTCAACGCGCACCAGCCAGAGCTCGCCGCCGAGTACTTCACGCCCAACGTCAAGTGGCACGGAGGGACGCTCGGCACGATCGAGGGGCCTGACGACGTCGTCGCCCTGCTGCAGGGCTTCATCGGCGGCCTACCTGACCTAAACGCGGCCGAGGAGGACGCGTTCGCGCAGGGCGAGTTCGTCGCGATGCGCTTCGTCATCAACGCCACCCACCGCGGCCCCCTCTTCGGCGTCCCGGCGACCGGCAACCACGTGCGGTGGACGGCCGTCGATATCTACCGGATGGACGACGGGAAGATCGCGGAGGAGTGGGCGGCCGACGACCTGACGGCGATCCTTCACGACACGGGCGTCTACTCGCCGCCATGGCTGTCATGAGCGCCGCGACGACCACGCTCGGACAACTCATGGAGCGAAACGTGTCCGAGGTCTTCGGTGAGCGCGACCCCGGCCGACGCAGGCGCGCGATCGCCGAACTGTACGCCGAGGATTGTGCGTTCTACGACGCAGACGGAGAGAGCGTCGGCCAGGCAGCCGTCTGCGATCGGGTCGGGCGCATCCTCGACCAGAGCCCTCCTGGCTTCGCGTTCACCCTGGTCGGACGCGCAGAGGTGATCCACGACCTC
>DATNKY010000757.1:0-2372 GCA_035603155.1 Solirubrobacteraceae bacterium | reverse complement strand
AGTTGCCCTGGTCAAAACCAGGCGGCTTTAGGCAGCCTCGCTCACCCGCCAAGACGCGACCACGTGACCGCAGCTCCGCTGCGCCCTCGATACTCCCGACGCACAGCACCCGAAGGTACCCTGCAGCCAGAGCCTGCGTTGCGGTGGAGGTGGCACGCAACACGTCGATCACGACCGCGACATCGGCAGTTCGCGTGCCGTCCTCGGTCAGCGCAACGTCAATCACGCCGGCAGTCTAGCCGCGGCTAGGTACGCGCTCGCACGCGTGTGGCCGTCCGACCCCGGACCGGCTCGGACCTCAGTTCCCAGCGAGCCCCGGTCCTACCGCCACCACGGCGCCATGCAGGCAGTCCGGGTGATGCTGAACCCGGCAGCCACCCTGGCACGTCAGTCCTGTTGGCCGCGACCCGCGTAGCGTGCATGGTCCCCCAACTCCTCCTCGATCCGCAGCAGCTGGTTGTACTTAGCCACACGCTCGGATCGCGCGGGTGCGCCCGTCTTGATCTGGCCGACGCCGGTTGCGACCGCGAGGTCCGCGATGAACGTGTCCTCCGTCTCGCCCGACCGGTGCGAGATCACGCATCGGTAGCCGGCGTCGCGGGCCAGCGCAATCGTGTCGAGCGTCTCGGTGAGCGTTCCGATCTGGTTGAGCTTGATCAGGACGCTGTTGGCGATCCCGCGCTCGATGCCCTTGCGCAGGATGTCTGGGTTGGTGACGAAGATGTCGTCGCCCACGAGCTGCAGGCGGTCCCCGATCAGGTCGGTGAGCTGCTTCCACCCGGCCCAATCGCCTTCGGCAAGCCCGTCCTCGAGGAACATCACGGGATAGCGAGCCGAGATGTCGGCCCAGAACTCGATCATCTCCGCGCTCGACAACGACCGGTTCTCGCACGCGAGCTCGTAACGACCGTCCTGAAAGAACTCGCTCGCCGCAGGGTCGAGGCAGATCGCGACGTCGTCTCCGGTGCGGTAACCGGCTGCCTCGATCGCCGCGACGAGCAGCTCGAGCGGCGCCTCGTTCGAGTCCAACCTGGGCGCGAAGCCGCCTTCGTCGCCCACGGCTGAGGACAGCCCGCGCTGCCTAAGCGTGGCTTTGAGCTCCTGGTAGACCTCGGCGCCGATCCGAAGCGCGTCGGCAAACGAGCCGGCCCCAACCGGCGCAATCATGAACTCCTGGAAGTCGACGGGATTGTCAGCGTGCACGCCGCCGTTGAGAACGTTCATCGCAGGAACGGGCAACAGGTGCGCATCATCGCCCCCGAGATATCGCCACAACGGCTGGCCCGCGGCGGTGGCGGCGGCGCGAGCTGCGGCCATCGAGACGCCCAGCAGAGCATTGGCGCCCAAGCGTGACTTGTCCTCGGTTCCGTCCAGCGCAATCAGCGTTTCGTCGAGTGCGCGCTGATCTGAGACCTCGCGTCCGCGGACCGCGTCCGCGATCTCGCCGTTGACATTCGCGTCCGCTCGTGTGACGCCTTTTCCGCCGAAGGGGCTGCCGCCGTCACGCAGCTCGAGCGCCTCTCGCGACCCCGTGGACGCGCCCGAAGGGACCGCCGCCCGCCCGGTCGCACCGCCAGCGAGCCGCAGGTCGACCTCGACGGTGGGATTGCCGCGGCTGTCGAGGATCTGGCGGGCGTGGATGGCTTCGATCACGCTCATCGGTGGGCCGCCTGTAGCCTATCGCCGGCCAATCGCCGATGAACGCCGGGTGCGCTACGCGTGGGAATGTACTTGCGGTTGTTTTGGGAGCAGGCGGTGGCCGTCGACGACGGCGGCGGCGAGGTCGATCAGCTTGCGGTTGTCGATGCGGGAGCGTTCGCGCAGCATCTCGAATGCGCTGTCCTCGTCGATCGAGTGGCGCTCCATCAGGATGCCCTTGGCTCGCTCTGTCATCGCGCGGCGTCCGAACGCGCCCTCGAGGTCGTGGTATTCGGCGAACCGGCGCAAGACGATGTCGATCGAGCTCTGCCAATCCTCGACGTCGGCGTCTGAGATGTGGGCGAACACGCCACGTTTCGACGCCTCTTTGACGAACGCTGGATCCGGCGCGTGCAGCAGCACGATCACGGGGCAGGCGGCTTCGTGCACGATCTTGTCGATCAGTCCGAGCGCATGCTCGGAGCTCGCCCCGAGTCCGACGAGCGCGACGTCTGGTCGCTCCTGGGCGGTCACGGGGCCGACGTCTTCGACCTCGATCTCGCGTGCGATCACCTCGTGGCCGAGCGCCACCACGATCGGGGCGACGAGCGCGAGCCTGTCTTTGCGCTCGTTCGCGATCAGGACCCGCAGGTGCTCAGTCTCGCGGTAGCTCAAGAGCTGCTCCAGAGCGTCGATTGTAACTCGGGATGCCGCCTTGTGCGAGTGCCGCCGCC
>DATNKY010000170.1:0-12924 GCA_035603155.1 Solirubrobacteraceae bacterium | reverse complement strand
CTGAAGTTCGCGCGCGACTGCCGGCGCGACGGCGAGTGGCGCGATCTCGCGCCGAGCCGCGGACCGGTGATCACGGCCTACGCGGAGGCCAAATCGAACGGCGACCAGACGTGGATCGAGGACGGCGGCTACCCGCGCGGGATGGAGATGATGTGGCAGGTGACCGAGGCGCCGAGGGATCTATGGAAGATGCGCGGCGTCGCCTGGCGCGCGCTGCGCCGACGGCTGGTGGGGAACGTCGGCGGGCAGTACGTGGACGCGATCGGCAACGCGCATGCATCGGCCTCGATGCTGCCGCTGCTGGCGATGGGCCGCGACGTGCCGGGCGGCGCGATCGCTCTTGACGGAGACTCGCTGACCCTCGACTGGGATCCGAACGGCGCTTCGGATCGGTACTTCAGCTTCGTCGAGCGCTGTACGCGCGCGCTCGCGAACAAGCTCGGAGGCGATCCCGGGGACCGCGGCCTGGGCAAGCACCTGCTCCCGGGCCGAGGCACCTGCGCCCATCCGCTCGGCGGCTGCCGGATCGGCAACACCGAGCACGAGGGCGTGATCGGGACCGACGGTCAGGTGTTCGGCTGCAAAGGGCTGTTCGTCGCCGACGGGTCCGTGATGCCGGGGCCGATCGGCCCCAACCCGAGCCTCACGATCGGCGCGATCTCCCATCTGATCGCCCGTCACGCGGCAGAAAGCGCAGGTTCATAGATGACAGGGGTGCGGTGGACGGAGCGGTTCGCCGGTCGGCTGGGATTCGAGGCGGCGACCGATTACAACGACGCGATGCTCGAGAACGTCGGCCAGGACGCGACGCTGACGATGCGGGTGTCGTTTGACGACGTCGAAGGGTGGCTCCGGGACTCCTCCTACCCCGGGCGCGTGGAAGAGGGGACGCTGACCTGCGCGGGGTTGGCGGGCGGTACCGCGACGATCGAGGGGGGTCAGTTCAAGATCCTCGTCTCGGCCACCGACCGGCTGTCGGACTCGCTGCATCTCCGCATGCGCTACGAGATGGCGTTGCGCCACGATGCGACCGGCGAGCCGCTGACGCTGCACGGCTTCAAGCTGATCGAGAACAACCCCGGCTTTGACTGCTGGACCGACACCACGACGCTGTTCACGAGCATCTTCCGCGGCGCCGACGCCGACGCCGACGGCGACGGCGCGCGGCGTCTCGCGATCGGCGTGCTGCACATCAACCTGCTCTCGTTCGCGCGCCAGATGCTCGGCTTTTGGGGAACCAGCGGCTCGTTCGCTGACCGTTTGAGCGCGGCGCTTCGCTACCAGACCTCCTTCGGCCGCCGCCTGCTGCGCGCTTACGCCGGCGCGCCGGTCACCCAGTCGCGGCCGAGCTTCCCGGTCGACCGGCCGCAACCCGACTGGGACGTGCCGTCCGCCGAGCTCGCCTGGCACCGTGTCCCGGGCACTGACCGGCTCGAGCGCAAGGTCGTCCCGTTCGCGGTCGAGGATCTCGACTACGCGCTCAACGTGCAGCGCCTGCGGCTCGCCGGCAGCGGCGAGCCTGACGGCGAGCCGGTGCTGTTGATCCCGGGTTCGGGCGTGCGCGCGAACATGTTCTACGGCCAGCCCGGGGGTGGCTCGCTGGCCGAAGATCTCCTGCGGCGGGGATACGACGTGTGGGTCGAGAACTGGCGCGCCTCGATCGACCTGCCTCCCAACAGCTACACGCTCGACGACGCCGCCCGGTTTGACCACCCAGCGGCGATCGACATGGTGCTCGAGCAGACGGGCCGGCCCGACGGGAAGCTGCGGACTGTCGTGCACTGCCAGGGGTCGGTCGGCTTTCTGATGGCCTACGTGGCGGGCTACGTCGATGGCAAGGTCTCCCACGTCGTCTCGAGCGCCGTCTCGCTGTTCCCCGAGGTGCGCTGGGACACGTGGCTCAAGCAGCGGGTCGCGCGCCCGATCATCGACCTCGCGGTGCCGTGGATGGACGCCCAGTGGGGGCTGCGGTCCGACACCCCGGTCGGCTCGCTGTTCGGCGTCTTTGCGAGGTACACCGAACGTCCGTGCGGCAACCCGCCCTGCCAGGTGGCCAATTTCATGTACGGGTCGGGCTGGGACACGCTGCTGCAGCACAAGGACGCAGAGGGTCGCGATTGGCTCGATCCCAACGTGCACGAGTGGTCGGCCCGCGAGCTCGGGGCGACGCCGATGAGCTTCATCGATCAGATCTGCGAGAGCAGCCGCTACGGGCACATCGTTCCCGCGCAGCCGCGCGATCCCGCCTGGCCGTCCAATTACCTCGCGGTTCCGACGCCGCTCCCGCCGCCCGGGCAGCGCGCGCACTTCACCTTCATCGCGGGCGACCAGAACCGGATGTGGCGCTGGCAGGGCCAGGAGAAGGCGTCCCGCTTCATGCGCGAGTTCCATGAATCCCCGGCCTGTTTCGTCGGCCTCCCGGGCTTCGGCCACCTCGACTCGCTCTGGGGGCGCGAGGCGCCGGCCAAGGTGTTTCCGGTGATCGCCGACGGGCTCGCCTGGGACGGGCACGATCCGGCCCCCCATCAGCAGGCCGGCGCTCGCGGCGAGGACCGGACGCTCAGCGAAGCGTGGCCGGCGCGCAATGGCCGGCTGACCTCGCTAGCGCGCGCAGCGGCCCGCCGCGGCGCCTAGCGCGGACCGAGGCACCGCACCACCGCCCCAGGCACCTGGCGCAGGGCCGAGGCGGCCGGATCCCGCCGGCGGGGTGTGGAGGGCAACACCCAGGGTGGGGTGCGGTGGCGGTCGAACGCACTTACTGTCCTTGGCACGCAACGCACACAACGTGATGACGACCATTACCACTTTTGCCAAAACTCCTGAACCGCTGAATCCGGCCGCGGACCAGCTCTACCACGTCGTCTGCAGCATCGACGGCCGCTGGCAGAAGCTCCGCCAGATCGGCGACGCCGGTGGCGATCCACTACCCGGCTTCGTCGGCGCCGCGTGCGCCGAGGTCAGCGGGGCGCTGATGCTCGCAGCGGTCGGCACCGACGGCGAGCTCTACCACACGACGTCCGATTCCGACGGCGACTGGCGGCCGTTCGCGGCGCTGCGCGATGAGTGGATCGAGGGCGGTCCGAGGGAGTTCTACGCGGCCGCGTGCTGCGAGACTCGGGGCGGGCTCCAGCTCATCGGCCTCGGGTCCGATTCACGCCTGTACCACACCGTCCGCCTGCCGGACGGGAGCTGGCAGGGCCAGTTCGGACTGATCGACGCCGAGGCCCACGGCGGCCCCGATGCGTTCGCCGGGTTGTGCTGCGCGGCCTCGGGTGACTCGCTTCACCTGGTGGCGCGCGACCACGACGGCCAGGTCCATCACGCGGTTCGAGATGGCGACGGCTACTGGCAGGACTTCCACGGCCTCGGGTCGCTCTATGACGCGCCGGCGCGCTTTGTGGCGGTCGATTGCGCGATCGGGTGGGACGGAGCTCTGCACGTCGTCGGCGTGGGGTCCGACGCCCAGCTCTACCACACGATCCGCTGGCCCGACGGTAGCTGGCAGCGTTACTTCGGTGTGCTCGGCGGACAGCAGCACGGGGTCGCGCTTCGGTTCGCGCTCAGCGTGGCGTGCGCGCGCGTCGGACACGATCTGGCCGTCGTCGCGATCTGCTCCGACCACCGGCTGTTTCACTCGACCCGCCTGCCGGACGGCAGCTGGAGGCGGTCGATGTGGTTCGGCGAGCAGCAGCACCGCGACTCGCCGGTGGAATTCTTCGACGTCAGTTGCGCAAGCAATGGCGATGCACTTCATCTCGTCGGTGGCACGTGGCAGGGGGGCTTTGCGTGACCACCGATCGGCTCCCCACCAGGCGGTCGCGCAGACAGGTCGCCTGGTTTGCGGTGGGAGATGTAGACCGGGGGAGATACCTCCTACCGAGGGCTCGTGCGGCGTGCCATGGGGGTTCACGCCGACTAGCCAGGGGGCGCATACGGGCGGGTGCACGGATTCGGCACCGTGCGTCCGTCCGGGGGCAACGCCGCGGAAATCCTTGACCGCGGCGCGGGGACGATGCACGCGCGCGGGGTGTTCCCCGCGCGCGTGCTTATCGTCGCCGGAAGTTCAGGTTCCGCTCGGCGTCCAGTCGCGCGCGAGCATCGAGTAGACGACCGAGTCGACGTAACGGTCGCCGACCCGTTCGGCCTCGCGCAGCGTCCCCTCGAGCACGAACCCGAGGCGTTCGGGAACCGCGCGGCTGCGCGCGTTGTCGGGAGCCGCACGGATCTCGATCCGGTTGAGCTTCCATTCCAAGACCGCGTGATCGACCAGTCGCGCCGTCGCCCTGGTCATGATCCCGCGCCCCTGGGCGTCCGCCGACAGCCAGTAGCCGATCTCAGCCGAGCGGTCCCGCCACGAGAGAGCGTGAAAGCCGATGACGCCGACGATCGCTTCATCGGGGTCGATGACCGCGGTCTGAAACCCGTCATTGCGATCGAGCTGCCGTTGGGTCGACCGGATGAACTCGAGTGTGTCCTGCGACGTCTGCTCCGCCGCCCAACCCATCCACGGAGCCAGGTACTCCCGGTTGCGATCGACGAGCGCGTGCAACTCGGGCAGGTCGGACTCCGACAGCAGTCGGAGCGCGTAACCGGCGGTGAGCGAGAACGAGAGCACCTAGCTGAAAGTCTGGCATTACGTCCGTCGCGATCGGCCGCGGTCGTTTCGAGGCGCTCGAGCCGTTACTCGGGTGAGGGACCATGGACTGCGAACACTCGGGGACACACAGCGGCGCGACGCGTTTCAGCCGCCAGGCAAGCGAACTGCGGCTCGTCCTCGTCTGTGACCAATGCGGCGCCGAGCAGACCGTGCTCGGCCGGCTCGATTACCGCCCGAACCCGGAGATCGCGCAGCGGCTCACATCCTCGTCCTCGGGCGAGGCGCAGACAGCGGTCATCGCCGACGGCGGCGCGGCCGCCTGAGCACCCCCGGCCGCGGGCTCTTGATCGTGTCCTGAGGAGGCCATGGTGCCTGCTCAGGCGAACAGGACCGAGATGCTCTCGCGCTGCGCGATCCGCCGGATCGCCTCGCCGAACAGGGGCGCGACCGACACGACCTCGACCTTGGCCGGCAGCGCGTCGGGCTCCGTTTCGACGCTGTCGGTCACCAGCAGACGCTCGATCGGGCTTTCGTTCAGGCGCTCGGCGGCCGCATCGGTCAGCAGGCAGTGGCTGACCGCCGCGTAGACCGCCTTCGCTCCGCGGTCGATCAGCACCTCCGCGGCTCCGACGAGGGTTCCCGCGGTGATCGTGAAGTCATCGACGACCAACGCTGTCCTGTCCACTACCGACCCGATCAGCTCGACGACCTCTGCGGTCCCGGTGTGGTCCAGGCGCCGTTTGTCGGCGATTGCCGTCGATGCCCCGAGCCGAGCGGCCCACTGCCGCGCGCGCTTGGCGCCACCCGCATCGGGGGCGACGACCACGAGGTCGGTCAGGCCCTTGCCCTGGATCGCATCACACAGGACCGGCATCGCGTTGAGGTCATCGACCGGGACGTGGAAGAAGCCCTGGACCTGAGGGGCGTGCAGATCGAGCGTCACGACCCGATCGGCGCCGGCCGCCTCGATTGCGTCGGCGCACACGCGAGCCCTGATCGAAACCCGAGGCTCGTCCTTCTTGTCGCCCTTGGCGTAGCTGAAATACGGGATCACCACGGTCACCGACGTAGCGCTGGCCCGCTTGAACGCGTCGATCCAGAACAGCAACTCGACGAAGTTGTCGTTGACCGGGAAGGACGTCCCCTGGATCAGGAACACATCGCGGCCGCGCACGTTCTCGAGCACGCGCACGAACAGGCTGCCCTCCTGAAAGCGCAGTACCTCCGATCGCCCGAGAGGACAGCCGAGATATGCGGCGATCTGGTGACCAAGCCTGCGGCTGCCGGAGCCGGCGAACAGCAGGAACTCGTCGTCCACGCCGCCGAGGCTACCAACCGGTGTGTGGACCGGCTCGGCGCGCGTCTGCTGTGCGCTGATCTCGGGGTTTACGCGCTGACGGCGAGCCGGGCCTGCGGACGCAGAGCCATCCGCAGCGACGTCGCGAGGTTGCGGTTGATCACGTCGAGGAACACGTGCGAAACGTCCGTATCGCCGTGAAACAGCCGTTCGAATGACTCCACCGACAGCACGAGCAGGAGCGCCCGCTCGCGCGTGATCGCGGTCACGGGGGACGGACCGCCGTCGATCAGGCTCTCGTACCCGAACGCCTGGCCGGGTCCGGCCAGGCCGATGCGAATCCGGCGGTCGCCACGGATCAGCACCTTTTCCACCGCTCCGTTGATCGTCAGATAGCACGCCGCCGCTGACGCGCCCTCGGCTATCAGCGTGTGCCCGCGGGGGCAGCGGGCGTAGCGCCCGGCGGTCAGAAAGCCCCAGAGCGCAAGCGAGTCGAAGTCGCGGAACGTGGCCATTCGGCGAACGTAGGCACTGTTCGGCGCTCCGGTGAATTCGAACTCGGGGCAAGCCCGCGCCACCTCCGGGCCGGGCTCGCCGGCGACTTCTTCACTGAGCGAGCCAGCGAGCACGCCGAGTTGCCGGCGAAGCCGCTCGGCGACCACCGCGGCGACGCGTCGCTTGAGCGCGAACGCGGACGGGTCTCGCCGTGAGACGAGCGCCGCAAAATCGAGCCGGTTGAGCGACAGCACGGTCGTCGACTCGGTGACGCGTGCCGTCGCCGAGTGTTGGCCCCCGTCGACGAGTGGGATCTCGCCGAGCGCTTCTCCGGGCCCCAGGTCGGCGACCTCCACCGCCCCGTCGCCGGGCAGGGTCTTCGTGACCGACACCTTGCCGTCGACGATCAGCACCATGCCCTTCGCCTCGTGCCCTTCGCGCCACAGCAACTCGCCCTCTGCGAGCGTGCGCCGGCGCATGACGCGCGCCAACTCGGCGAGCTCCGCCTCGGCCAGCCCCTCGAGTAGAGGCACCGTCGACAGAAAGTCGACCGAGTCGCGATCAGGCATCCAAGTCGAGCATCTCGTCAGAGCTTTCCGGAGATGTTGCCGGGGCTCGGGCTGTACGATTGGCGGACGAGCGAGGTGCCGCGTGTAACGCCGCCCGGGGGAGCGAAGCGGGCTCATCCAGGCACACGAGGGCGCGGCGCATCGACCGATCGTAGCGGGACTACGCTAGCCGGCTGACGCGAAGGAGGGGCCTGTGAAGGAGTGGAGCTGCAGCAATATCGTGCCCGAGTGCGACTGGAAGTACGGGGCAGAATCCGAGGAGGAGATCTTGACCAGCGCGGCCGCCCACGCTCGTGACACGCACGGCATGGACGAGGTGCCGCCGGAGATCGTCGACCGGATCCGCGCGACGATCGTCGAGGTCCCTTAGCCCCGACCCTGGCGGGCGCGCTGCGTGACGCTCGAGATCGGTGTCGAACCTCGGGCCCATCGCGGATACGGCGTTTCGGCCAGGGTCCCGGACCGGAGAAACACCTCCAGCGACTCGGTGTACGGGGCCAGGTCGAGGCGCTGCTCGCGCACCCAGGCGTCGCTGTAATACGTGCCCTGGTAGCGCTCGCCGCCGTCGCAGATCAGGGTCACGATGCTCCCCCCGATGCCGCGGGCCAGCATCTCGGCGGCGAGCACAAATGCCCCCCATACGTTGGTCCCGGTCGAGCCGCCAACGCTGCGCCCGGTCAGGTCGCTGACCAGGCGCATCGTCGCGACCGACGCGGCGTCCGGAACCTGGATCATGCGGTCGATGACGTCCGGCATGAACGACGGCTCGACGCGCTGGCGACCGATGCCCTCGATTCGCGACGGTAGACCAGTGAACGTGGTCGGATCGCCGGTCCAGGCCGAGAAGAAGATCGAGTGCTCCGGGTCCACGACGCACAGCCGCGTGGGGCTGCGCCGGTAGCGCACGTGCCGGCCGATCGTCGCGCTGGTGCCCCCGGTTCCCGCGCCGACGACGATCCACGCCGGAACCGGGTGTCGCTCCATCGTCATCTGTTCGAAGATCGACTCGGCGATGTTGTTGTTCCCGAGCCAGTCGACGGCCCGTTCGGCGTACGTGAACTGGTCGAGGAAATGGCCGCGGGACTCGGCCGCGAGTCGCCGCGCCTCGTCGTAGACGGTCGTCGGATCGTCGACCAGATAGCACGAACCTCCCTCCGCCTCGATCAGAGCGATCTTCTCCGGGCTCGTCGAGGCCGGCATGACGCCCACGAACGGCAGGCCGAGAAAGCGAGCGAAGTACGCCTCCGAGACGGCCGTCGACCCGCTCGAGGCCTCGACGATCGTGGTGCCCTCGGAGATCCAGCCGCTGCACAAGCCGTACAGAAACAGCGAGCGCGCGAGGCGGTGCTTGAGCGATCCGGTCGGGTGAACCGACTCGTCCTTCAGGTACAGCTCGATTCCCCACTCGTCCGGCAGTGGGAAGGCATGCAGATGGGTATCGGCCGACCGCCTCGCGTCGGCCTCGATCCTGCGAATAGCATCGCCGGCCCACTCTCTCGAGCCGGGGCGCTCACGATCGTGCGTTGAGGCCATCCGTCGAGGATGATGCCCAATCGCCCCTTCGGGCGTCGGTTTTCGCTCCATTGCACGGTCCACGAGCCGGTTGCGCCGCTCGAACGGCGCTCGCGGTCAGCGCGAGGGCAGAGCCGCCGACTGGCAGTCGGCGCACAGGCCCCTGACCACCAACTGCGTGTCCTCGGCCGCAAATCCCTCGTGGCCGGCAGCGGCAGCCGCGGGCGCTACATCAACCACGCTGTCGAGATCGCTGACGGCGCCGCACCGTCGGCACACCATATGGTCGTGGTGATCGGTGCGCGGGTCGAACAGGACTGCCCCAGAGCCGGCCGGAACGCGGACTACCTGACCAAGCTCCTCGAGCAGTTCCAGCGTCGCATAAACCGTGGGTCGCGACACGCCAGGGAGGCGCTCGGTGAGCTGGCCGAAGATCTCCTCTGCGGTTGCATGGCCGTCGAGCTCTCGGATCAGCTGGGCGATGGCCAGTCGCTGCGGGGTCACACGCCCCCCGCGCGCCCGGAGCGCCCCGACCAGCCTCGCATCGACGCTCTCATCCATTAGGGCCACCTTACCACCACCTGCATGTATTTTTGATAAAGGATCTATCTTGTCGCAGTTGTAATAGTCGTCTGGAACGACCCGTTCCCCAAGGCGCGCGAGGCTGGCGAAGCGCGACTCCGCGAAGGCTCGGGACCACCGGCGTGAGAAAATCAGCGCGCCCGTGTCAGTCAACTGAAACCAGGAAGCGAGTGCGAGAAATTGGACCTTGAAGAGACCCTGGAAAAGATCGTCGAGATGGCGCGCGAGGAGCTTCACGTCGTCCGCAAACGCTCCCAAGAGAAGACCGCCGCTCGCGACCACGGCAAGGACTATCACGAGGCCCAGGCGGCCGCCGACCGTCTAGATCACTACGCGCACCAGCTCTACCGGCTGCACGACGCCGAGTATGCCGATGGCTGGAGGCACCACAGCGCCGGCGATCGGAACTAGGGGCCTCAAGCCGTTGCGATGCCGACGACGCCGGCCCGGAGGGTCGCGCGCGGCGCTCGCGCCGGCGTTCCCGTGAGCGCCGGTGACCCGAGCTCACGCGCCAGGATGTACGACGCCGGCCTCGTAGGCGAGCACGACCGCCTGCACGCGGTTGCGAAGCCCAAGCTTCATCAGAACGCGGGCGACGTGAGTCTTGGTCGTGTGCTCGCTCACCACGAGCTCGTTGGCGATCTCTGCGTTGGAGAGGCCGCGCGCGACGAGTCGCAGGACCTCGAGCTCGCGCGCCGTGAGCTCGTCGAGGCCCGGGGCTTCGGGTGGTCTCGCGGCATTGGTGAAGCGCTCGATCAGCCGCCGCGTGACGGAGGGGGCGAATAGGGACCCTCCGTCGGCGACGACGCGGATCGCGGCGAGCAACTGTTGCTCGGGGGCGTCTTTGAGGAGAAATGCGCTCGCTCCGGCGCGCAGCGCCTCGTAGACGTACTCGTCGCGGTCGAAGGTCGTGAGGACGATAACTCGCGGTGGCTCGTCGACGGCCGTGATCCGACGCGTGCTGGCGATCCCATCGAGGACAGGCATGCGGACGTCCATGAGCACCACGTCGGGCGCGAGCTCGGCGGCATGCGTGGCCGCCTCGAGCCCGTCACCCGCCTCGCCGACCACGTCGAGGTCCGGCTCACTGCTGAGGATCATGCGAAACCCGGCCCGGACCAGGCTCTGGTCGTCGGCTAGAAGCACGCGGATCATCGCGCCGATTCGAGCGGGAGGCGAGCGCGGACCGCGTACCCGCCTTCGGGTAGCTGTCCGGACTGCACTTCGCCGCCGTACACGGCGACGCGCTCGCGGATGCCGGCGAGACCGTGGCCGCTGCCACCGCCGTTGCCGTCGCCGGCCCCGTCGTCGATGATCTCCAGCTCGACGTCGACGGGTGAGTAGCGCAGCGTCACGGACGCGCGCGCCGGCCCGGCGTGCTTGAGCGCGTTGGTGAGCGCCTCTTGGATGATCCGGAACGCCGAGACGTCGACGCCCGGGGGCAACGCGGCGGGCTCACCCTCGATCCGCAGCTCGATTGGCAGCCCCGCGCCTCGGAGGCTTCTGACGAGATCGTCGATCCGGCTCAGGCTCGGCTGTGGCGCGAGCGCGAGCTCATCGTCGTCGTGCCGGAGCATTCCCAGGAGCCGGCGCATCTCGGTCAGTGCCTGCTCGCCGGCCGACTCGATCGCGTCGAGCGCCGCCCGCGTCTCGGTTGCCGGCTCGGGCAGCATGCGGCGGCCTCCCCGCGCCTGGAGCACGATCACGCTGATCGCGTGAGCGACGACGTCATGCAGCTCGCGCGCGATCCGCACGCGCTCGAGCGCCACCGCCTCGCGTGCCTTGACATCGCGCTCGCGTTCGAGCTCGAAGGCCCGTGTGTGGAGGACGGACTCGCTCTCGAGCCGGCGGCGGATAACGAGTCCCGCAACGAACGGCCCAACGAACGCGACCGCGATGAATGCGCCGTCCGAGACGCTGAACGACTGACCCGGCTCGATCGCCGCGAGCGGAAAGGCGACCACGAGCACGAGGCCCGCAGCCAACAGCGCCCGGCCGGTCAGATACCGTCCAGCCGCGTAGATCACGAGCACGTACGCGAGGAAGAACGTGCCCGTATTGCCGAGCGGCGGCACCGCGAGATTCGAGAACTCGATCAGCGCGGCGCCGGTTACCAGCGGCACCAGCGGCTGCCGGCGTCTCCATGCGACGGTAATCGAGAACAGCAGCGCCGCCGCCAGCGCTGCGGCGCGCTTGCCGGCGAAGTGCTCCTCGGTCGCGATCTGTACCACGAACAGCGCCGCGACCAGGGCCGCCAGCGCCGTGTCGGCGCGGCGACCCGTTAGCCGATGACTCCCCACGCGCGTACAGTAGCCGGGCCTCGCCCCTCTTACGACGCCCCGAGCACGCACAGGACGGTGCTCGCCAGCAGGGCCGTCGCGGCAACGCCGACGGTTACGTAACCGCGCACGGGCCTTCCGGCAGCGACGGCCTTGAGGCCCACCGCGACAGCGGCCACGCAGACCGGCACGGTGATCCCGATCCAGAAGCCGGCGAGTGACACGGCGGCGATCACGCCCAGAAGCGCCGTGCGGCGTGCCAGACGGTCGGCGGCCTCACCTCCGTACACCGCGCGCGCGAAGCGCCAGACGAGCGCCGCGGCAATCGCCGCGACGGCTGTACCGACGATCGCGGCGCGAAGCGGCGTGCTGTCGGCATGCCCGGCAACGCCGCCGTAGTAGTAGATCCCCATCAGGCCTGCGCTCGCAAGCACCGCGACCGCGAGCGCGGTGCCCAGTGACCTTGTGCCCTCAGTGTTGACCATCACCACTCCTTGAGTCGTTTGACAGCTCCTGCGATCAGGATCCGGTAACCGCCACGACCGCACATCGCTCCCGGGAGCGGTCTGGCATCAGCCTTGCGAGCGATCTTCGAAATCGCGGCCCAATGCGGGCGGCGCTTCGGGCAGGACGCATTGACAGGCAGCCGTGTGGCTGCATATGATAGGCAGCCAAATGGCTGCCTTATCAGACCTGGATGAGGTTTTCAGAGCGCTCGCCGATCCAAGCCGGCGGCTGTTGCTCGACAGCCTCAACGAACGCAACGGCCAGACGCTGCGCGAGCTGGGCTCGAGGCTGGACATGGCTCGGCAGTCGGTCAGCAAGCACCTTGGCGTGCTGGAGGCGGCCAATCTCGTCACGACCGTTCGCCGCGGGCGGGAGAAGCATCACTACCTCAACGCGGCGCCCATCAACGAGATCGCCGAACGCTGGATCACGCGGTACGAGCGAGAACGCGTCCACGCGCTCGCCGATCTCAAGAGAGCACTGGAGGAAACCACCGTGGACAAGCCCTCGTTCGTCTACACGAGCTATATCGGGACCACGCCCGAACGGCTCTGGCAGGCATTGACCGAGCCCGCGTTCACCGAGCGCTACTGGGCAATCACGTTCGAGTCCGACTGGAAGCGCGGCTCGACCATGACCTGGAACACGCGCGGCGTGACGATCGCCGACGCCGAGCAGGTGGTGGTCGAGTCCGAGCCCTACCGCCGGCTGTCCTACACGTGGCACACGTTCACCCCCGGATGGGCCGAGTCGCTCGATCTCACCGACGACGCGCTTGACCGGCTCGTTTCCGAGCCGCGCTCGAAGGTCACATTCGAGATCGAGGCCCTCCGCGACCAGGTCAGACTGACGGTGCTGCACGACGACCTCGCGCCCGGCGGCATCACGGGCTCGCTCATCAGCGAGGGCTGGCCGCGCGTCGTGGCCAACCTCAAGACCCTGCTCGAGACCGGTGACACGCTCCCGGACCTACAGCTGAACACGCCGGCCAGGCTCGGGCACACGCAATGACCATCGCTGCCACCTAAGACACAAGGAGACCGCCACATGACCACCCACGCCACCGCCAATCGCGCGCAGTGGCTC
>DATNKY010000280.1:0-12552 GCA_035603155.1 Solirubrobacteraceae bacterium | reverse complement strand
CGGCCGTCGAACACCGAGCCGCTGCTGCGGCTCTGCCTCGAGTCGCTGCGGTCGCCCGAGGACATGCAATCGCACCGGGACGAGCTGCTGAACGTGATCCGGTCGTGACCGGGGTCGAGCCCGCCGTGCAGCCGGACGGTGTGCACGCCGGGATCCACGCGATCGCCGTCCAGACCCCGTTTTTGGTCGGCCGCGTCAACTGCTACCTGATCGAGGACCGGCCGTTGACGCTTGTCGACACTGGTCCCAACTGGGGACGGTCCCTCGACGAGCTCGAGACCGGCCTGGACGCGCTCAGTCACCGGATCGAAGACCTCGAGCTGATCGTGCTGACCCACCAGCACATGGATCACCTCGGGCTGCTCGAGATCCTCCAACGGCGCTCAGGCGCCGACGTCGCGGCCTTTCATCAGCTCGGCCCGTACCTGAGCGGCTTCAGCGCGAGCGCGACCGCCGATGACGAGTTCGCGATGGAGATCATGCGCCAGAACGGGGTGCCGGCGGATCTCGCCACCGCCCTGAGCTCGGTCAGCGCCTCGTTTCGCGCTTTCGGCTCGAGCGGCGAGCTCACCCGGCCGTTGCGCGACGGCGACGAGCTCAGGTTCGCCGACCGGACGCTGCGCGCCCTGCACAGACCCGGCCACAGCCCGTCGGACACCGTGTTCCTCGACGAGGAGCGCCGGATGCTGATCGCCGGCGACCACCTGCTGGCGCACATCTCCTCGAATCCGCTGATCAGCAGGCCGCTGACGGGCGAGACGGGGGGGAAGCGGCCACGCGCGCTGCTGATGTACATCGAGTCGATGCGCAGGACGCGCGAGCTCGATCTCGACCTGGTCCTGACCGGCCACGGCGAGCCGGTCACCGAGCACGTCGCGCTGATCGACGAGCGGCTGCGGATGCATGATCGGCGCGCAGCGAAGCTGCTCGGGATGCTGTCGCCCGAGCCGCTGACGGCGTATGAACTGGCGCTGGGGATGTGGGGCAACGTCGCGGTCACGCAGGCCTTTCTGACGATCTCCGAGGTGCTCGGGCACATGGATCTGCTCGTCGAGCGAGAGCAGGTGATCGAGCGCGATGACGGCTCGGTGACCCGGTTTGAGGCGGTCACGGCCGCGACTCTCGATCAATAGAACGGGGCCGGTCGCAGGCCCGAGCCGGCGCCGCCCCGGCGGCTCAGGGGTAGGCGGAGGTTCCGGGCTGCATCGGCGAGACCGTCGCGGACCCGCACTCGAGCACTCCGTCGGGGATCGAGACGCGCAGCGTCGCGGTGTCGTTGGGCGCGATCACCTGCAGGCCGTAGGCGAGCGTGCAGTGCTTGGTCGAGGTCGCGCCATGCGTGACCCCCAGCCGGAACGAGGTCTCCTTCCCCGCGCCGACGACGACCTTACGCAGCTTCGTGTGGCCGAAGAAGTCCTCGGTCGTGTGGATCGCGTGGGTCGGCAGCGGCTCGCCGGACTTGCCGAGGAACTGGATCCCCGGGTAGCCGATCGTGTTGCAGCTCGTGCTCCGCGTGTTGCGCAGCGCAAATCCGAGCAGGCCATGGCCGGTCGCCCCTTGGCCGCCGAGATACGACAGCGCGAGACCGGACGCGCGGCACGGCGACCCGGCGGCGTTGGCGCTCGCGCTCTGCGCCTCGGTCGACGCGGATGTCGTCGTGGCCGTGGTGGTGGCGACGGTCGAGACCTGCGATGAGGCGGCCGTGGTCGTCGTGCTCGGGCCGGCGGGCGAGGGGGTCGTCGCGGACTCTGACCCCGCGCTGGTGGCCGACTGCGAACCGCCGCAGGCGCCGACGGCGAGCGCCGCGACGATCGCGAGCGCTGGGCAGATCAGGCGTGCACGCATCTGCTGATTTTCGGGTATCGGGGCAAGACCTGCTTCTCATACCCATCTCGCACCCATGACACCATCAATTGATGAGCACCCCCAGCGCGACCTCGCCCGCACCTGACGTGGCCGCGCCGCCGGGCACCCGGCATCCCCGAAGCCGGCGCCAGATCGACTGGGAGCTGATCGTGTGCGGATTCCGGGGCCACGTGTTGGTCGGCCGCGACGCGACCGAGGTGCGGCCCGTCGAGGACGCGCTCGTGGCCCGCGATCAGGACGACCTGCGCTGGCACCGCTGCCTGCGCTGCGACTGCTGGGTCGCCCTGCCGCTCCCGGACCGCGCGACGCGCGAGCATCCGCCCGATCGCTCCGAGATCGAGCTGCCGCTGCGCGGCAAGGCGCTCCGGGACAGGATCGTGCTGCGGCTGATCGCCGTCGATCGGGTGATTCATTTCCTGGTGCTGGGGCTGCTTGGCGTGGCGGTGCTCGTGTTCGCGTCCGACCGCGACTCGCTGCGCGACGCCTACTACCGCGTGCTGACCGCGATCCAGGGCGGGGTCGCGGGCGGTCCGGTCCAGACCTCGGGACACGTGGGGATCGTCCGCGAGCTCGACCGCCTGTTCACGTTGCGCACCGGGACGCTGCACGCCGTCGGGATCGCGTTGCTCGTTTACGCGGCGCTGGAGGGAACCGAGGCGGTCGGCCTCTGGCACGGCAAGCGGTGGGCGGAGTACCTGACATTCATCTCGACCGCGATCCTCCTCCCGTTCGAGATCTACGAGATCGCCAACCACCCGACGGCGCTGAAGGTGATCGGCTTCGTGATAAACGTCGCGGTCGTCGTGTACCTGCTGCTCCGCAAACGGCTGTTCGGCGTCCGGGGCGGATTCGCGGCCGAGGAGGCCGAGCGACAACGCGAGAGCGGCTGGGACGCGATCGCGCGCGCGACCGCGGGCACGCCGTCTCGGCCCGAAGCGGATGCGGTGCGGCCGTGAGCTCGCCGGCGGGACCGGCCGCGCTGCGCGAGGACGCGATCGAGCACGAGCTGCAGCGCGTCGGCAGCGAGCTGTGGCAGGCGTTTCCCATGACCTCTCGCAACCCGGTCAAGGTGTTCGACGCGCGCGCGATGGAGCTTGCCTCGAGCGATCGCGAGCTGCGCGCAGCGCTCTTTCGCTTCGTCGACGTTGTACCCGCGTGCCGCTCACTCGATGATCTCGCACGCCATCTGACGAGCTTCCTCGACGAGGTGCCCGAGACCCCCCCACCGCTCTCCGCCGCGATGAGGCTCTCACACACGAAGGCCGGGCGCGCGGCGCTCGGCGCGGCCGCCGCCGGCGGCGTGAGGCACCTCGCACACCGATTCATCGTCGGCGAGAACCCGGCCGCGGCACTGGATGCGCTGCGCGACCTGTGGGACCACGGGGTCGCGAGCTCGGTCGATCTGCTCGGCGAGGCGACCGTCACCGAGGCCGAGGCCGACCGCTACGCGGCGCGCTGCGCGGAGGCGATCGAGGAGCTCGCGCCCGCAACGTCCCGCTGGCCGGCCCGCGAGACGCTCGAGTCCGACGGTGCCGGGCCACTCCCACGCGCCAACGTGTGCGTGAAGATCTCGGCGCTGACGCCGCTGCTACGGCCCAACGCGCCGGCGCGCGGCGAGCGCGACGCGGCCGGCCGCCTGCGCCCGCTGCTGCGCCTGGCCCAGCGCGCCGGGGCCCACCTCCACATCGACATGGAGTCGCTGGACTCACGCGAGGCGGTCCTAGAGCTCGTGCTCGGGCTGCTCGACGAGGAGGAGTTCCGCACTGGACCCTCCGCGGGCCTGGTCCTGCAGGCGTACCTGCGCGACTCGCCCGACCAGGCCGCGCAGGTGATCGACTGGGCGCGCGCGACCAGGCGCTCGCCGCCGCTGACGGTCAGACTCGTCAAGGGCGCCTATTGGGACCACGAGCTCGTCCAGGCGCGCCAGCACGGCTGGCCCGTGCCGGTGTTCGAGGACAAGCACGAAAGCGATCGCAACTTCGAGGCGCTGACGCGGACGCTGCTGGCGGCGCGCCCGGCGGTGCGGGTCGCCGTCGCGTCGCACAACCTACGTTCGGTCGCGCATGCGATCGCGGTCAACCGGGTCGGCGGGGGCGATGACCGCGACCTCGAGCTCCAGGTCCTGCGCGGGCTCGGAGACGAGCTCCAGCACGCGCTCGCGGCACGCGGCTTCCGGGTGCGCGCGTACTGCCCGGTCGGGGATCTGGTCGCCGGGATGGCGTACCTCGTCCGCCGGCTACTCGAGAACACGTCGAACGAGTCGTTTCTGAGCGAGCAGGCGCGCGGAACGCCGCTCGAGCAGCTGCTCGCCGCGCCTTGACGGCGTCCGTCTCGCTCGAGTTCAGCCGCACTAACGTCTATCCCGTGCTCAAGCCGTTCGCCAACGAGCCGGTCCTCGAGCTGCGCCGGGCCCCGGTCCGCGCGCAGCTGGCTGACGCACTCGCCGCCGTCGACCGCGGGCTGCCACTCGACGTCGCCGTCCAGATCGGCGACGGGTCGAGGTCGGGCGCACAGCTGCTGTCGACCGATCCAGGCTCGCCCGAGCTGGTTGTGGCGCGCGCGGCCGGCGCCGGCCCCGACGAGGTCCAGGCTGCCGTCGCCGAGGCCTGCCGCGGTTTTGCCCAGTGGCGCGAGGTCAGCCAGGAGGATCGCTCCGCGGCGTTGATCGCAGCCGCCGCCTGGATTCGCGAGCGGCGGCTCGAGCTGACCGCACTCGAGGTGCGCGAGTGCGCAAAGCCCTGGATCGAGGCCGACGCCGACGTGTGCGAAGCGATCGATTTCCTCGAGTACTACGCGCGCGCCGGGCTCGAGCTCGGCCGCGGCCGCGAGCTGCTCCAGGTCCCGGGCGAGCACAACGAGCTGCGCTACGTGCCCCGCGGCGTGGTCGCGGTAATCTCGCCATGGAACTTCCCGTTGGCGATCCCCTGTGGGATGACCGCCGCGGCGCTGGTGACCGGCAACGCAGTCGTGCTCAAGCCGGCCGAGCAGTCGCCGGCGGTCGCCTCGCGGCTGGTCGCGGCGCTCCGGGCCGGGGGCGTGCCCGCCGCGGCATTGGGGCTGCTCCCGGGCGAGGGCGATGTCGGTGCCGCGCTCGTGCGCCACCCCGACGTCGCGGCGATCGCGTTCACGGGCTCGCTGCCGGTGGGCAAGGAGATCGTCCGCGCGGCGGCCGACACCGTCGACGGACAGCGCCACTTCAAGCAGGTGATCGCCGAGCTCGGCGGCAAGAACTGCGTGATCGTCGATGCCGACGCGGACCTCGACGAGGCCGTTCCGGGAATCGTCGGCTCGGCATACGCGTTCGCCGGGCAGAAGTGCTCGGCCGCGTCGCGGGTCCTCGTTCACGAGGCGATCGCCGACCAGCTGCTGCAGCGGCTCGCCGGCGCCGTCCAGGTCCTGGTCGTCGGCCAGGCGCAGGAGCTGGGCACCGACGTACCGCCGGTGATCGAGCGGGCCGCCCAGGAGCGCGTCGAGCGCTACACAGCGCTGGCGGCGCGCGACGGGACACTCGTCGCAAGCGCGGCGCCCCCGGACGGCGCCGGCTGGTTCTGTCCGGCGACCGTCGCGACCGACCTTCCGCCGGGCTCGCCCGTGCTCGAGGAGGAGATCTTCGGACCGCTGCTCGCGGTGCAGCGCGTCCGCGACATCGAGCAGGCGTGCGAGATCGTCGAAGGCCTCTCGTTTGCGTTGACGGGCGGCCTGTTCACCCGCGATCCCGCCACCGTCCGTCGCGTCACCGCCACGAGCCCGGTCGGGAACCTGTACGTCAACCGGGGTATCACCGGCGCGATGGTCGCGCGCCAGCCGTTCGGTGGCAACCGGCTGTCGGGCACCGGAATGAAGGCCGGAGGCCCCGACTACCTGCTCCAGTTCGTCTCCCAGCAGGCGGTGAGCGAGAACACGATGCGGCACGGACTGGTTGTCTGAAAGACGTAAAGCCCGTGCCTAACACACTTGATTTCTACGCCGAGCGGTTCATCATGGTCGGTGAGGATGGTGATCTCGCTTGCAGCGGCGTGGAGGATCGCGTTCGCGATCGGCTTGTGCATCGCGATCTTCCTCAGCGTCTGTGCCCGGGCCCCGAGCCGGTCGGTTCCGAGCTGGGAGCTGCGCCGGCTGATGGTCTGCGCGGTGATGCTCTACGCCGTCGGGGTGCTCGCCAAGCTGACCGACCACGGGATGCTCGCGGGGCTCGTGTTCGGCGGCGGGATCATGCTCTCGACACTCGCCGCGTGGCTGTCACGGGGGCGTGATCAGGAGGACCCGCCCGACGGAGACCGGCCCGTCGACGAGCGGCCGCCGCCCGAGCCCGACGGAATGCCACGGATCGACTGGCCCGCGTTCGAGCGCGAGTTCCGTCGCTACGAACACGGACTGCGCGAGCGCTCTCCGGCCTGACTCGCGGGACCGGGAGTCGGGGCCGCCGTCGCGCATTCCGGGCGCGGCGATCGCCCGTCCGAGCGCGATCAGCCGTCCGCGGGAGCGCCGAGCCCCAGCAGCAGGGCGTGCAGCCGCGTCTCCCCCGACAGCTCGGGGTGAAACGCCACCGCGGCGACGTTGCCCTGGCGGACGGCCACCGGGTGGCCGTCGACGCTGGCGAGCACCTCGACGTCGTCCGCGTACTCCGCAACCCAAGGCGCGCGGATGAAGACCGCGTGGACCGGACCGCCGCTCAGACGATCAAAGTCGAGCTCCGCCTCGAACGAGCGCAGCTGGCGGCCGAAGGCGTTGCGTTCAGTGCGGATGTCGAGCACGGCGAGGTGGTCGCGGTCGAGCATGATCATCCCCGCGCAGGTGCCGAGCACCGGCGCGCCCGAGGCCGCGAAGCGCTGCAGCGGGCGCGCGAGGCCCTCGCGCTCGATCCCGAGCGTCATCACGGTCGACTCGCCGCCGGGGATGATCAGCCCGTCGAGCCCTTCGAGCTCGGCCGGCACACGCACCTCGCGGGCGTCGGCGCCGAGCGTTGCGAGCAGCCGCGCGTGCGCCTCGAAGTCTCCCTGCAGGGCGAGCACACCCACGACCGGACTACCCACGGAGGGTCGCGCCGCTGCCGCGTCGTGCTCAGCAACCGCCGGCGGAGCCGCGGCCACGTCGTGCTTGTCCACCGCTACCAGCCGCGCGGCGCCAGCAGCTGCTCGGACTCGAGCTTCGAGCTCTCGACGCTGACCATCGGCTGTCCGAGCCCGGTGGATGCCGCTGCCACGCGAGCGGGGTCGCGGTAGTGCGTGGTCGCCTCGACGATCGCGCGGGCGCGCGGCGCGGGGTCGGCCGACTTGAAGATTCCGGAGCCGACGAACACGCCCTCGGCGCCGAGCTGCATCACGAGCGACGCATCGGCCGGGGTCGCGATCCCTCCGGCGCAGAACAGCACCACGGGCAGCTTGCCGTCGGCGGCGACGCGCCTGACGAGCTCGAGCGGTGCGCTGAGCTCCTTCGCGGCGGTCGGCAGCTCAGCCGGCTCGAGCGTCCCAAGTCTTTTTATTTCGCCGCGGATCACCCGAAGGTGGCGGACGGCCTCGACAATGTCCCCGGTACCGGCTTCGCCCTTGGAGCGGATCATCGCGGCGCCCTCACCGATCCGGCGCAGCGCCTCGCCGAGGTTGGTGGCGCCGCAGACGAACGGGATCTTGTACGGCCACTTGTCGATGTGGTTGGCCTCGTCGGCCGGCGTCAGCACTTCGGACTCGTCGATGTAGTCGACCTCGAGCGCCTCCAGAACCTGCGCCTCGGCGAAGTGCCCGATCCGGGCCTTGGCCATCACCGGAATCGAGACGGCCTCCTGGATGCCCTTGATCATCTCGGGGTCCGACATGCGGGCCACGCCACCGTCACGGCGGATGTCGGCCGGCACGCGCTCGAGCGCCATCACCGCTGCGGCCCCGGCATCCTCGGCGATCTTCGCCTGCTCGGGGGTGACGACATCCATGATCACTCCGCCCTTGAGCATCTCGGCAAGGCCGGACTTGACGGTGAAGGTCGCCTCCTGGCGCGGAGTGTCGCCGTTCTCTCTCATCGTGCCGGAGTGTAGCCGGGCGGTAGGTTGTCCGGCGATGAGTCTCGAAGGCGTCTTTGTACGTAATGGCGAGCACTTCACCGCGACCGAGCTCGGGCGTGGGCCCTGGGACCTGACGGCGCTGCACGGCGGCGCGCCGGCCGCGCTGCTGATGGACGCGTTCGAGAGCTGCGAACCGCAGCCCGATCTGCGGCTCGCCCGGGTCACCTACGAGCTCGTCCGTCCGGTGCCGCTCGGCGAGCTGAAGGTCAGCGCCCGCGTCTCGCGTCCCGGGCGCCGCGTGATGCTCCTCGAGGCCTCGATCGAGGATCGGGGCGGGACCGAGGTCGTGCGGGCCCGGGCGCTGCGGGTCATGCGCAGCGAGGTGGGCGACGAGACGTCGGAACCACCGCCGTTCCCCGGTCCCGAGGCCGGCTCGGTGAATGACTTCGACGACTCGGGTCTGACGATGTTCGCGACCCACGCGCTCGAGATCCGCTTCGTGCGGGGCGCCTTTCGACGGCCGGGCCCGGCGACCGCGTGGTTTCGCCTGCGCCACCCGATCATCGCCGGCGAGCCGATCACCCCGCTGCAGCGCGTCGGGGCGGCGGGTGACTTCGGCAACGGGATCGCGAACAAGCTCTCGTGGGAGGAGCACGTGTTCATCAATCCGGACCTGACGTTGTATCTGGAACGCGAGCCGCGCGGCGAGTGGGTCGGGCTCCAGTCAGAGACGCGCATCCTGCGCGGGGGCGTCGGGATCGCCGAGAGCGTGCTGTGGGATCGCGAGGGCCGGATCGGACGGGCGACGCAGGCGCTGCTCGTCGCCCGGCGGTGACTACTTGAGCCGGAACGCCTTGATGCGCACGTCGTACTGCTGCGCGTCGCGCGCGTAGACGCCGTAGGCGAGGGCCTGGATCAGCGACAGCAGCGCCGTGTGCGAGCGGACGAACGCGGGCGTGTTCGACGAGTAGTAGAGCCTGATCCGGGCCAGCCGCGCAACTTCCGAAAGGGTCGCGTCGGTGATCGCCAAGGTCAGCGCCTTGCGGTGGCGTGCGAGCTTCATCGTGCGCGTGATCAGCGGATGCGGACGCCCGGCTGACAATCCGACGACGAGCGTCGCGTCGTCGATCCGACTCAGTCGCCCGAGCGCCTCCTGCGACGGACTCGCAACGATCTCGGCGCGCAGGTCCAGCAGCATCAGCAGGTGACGGAGGTAGCTGGCGAAGAATGCCATCTGGTCGGTGCCCGCGATCAGCACCTTGTCCGCGGAAACGATCGCGTCGATCGCCGCCTCGACGTCGGATCGCGAGAGCTTGTGCGCGGTGTCCTCGACGTTGACGTGGTCGGCCGCGAGCGCGGCCTCGAACTCGGTGTGGTCGAGCGAGAACAGCGGCGCCGTCGCTCCGATCGGGTCGCCGCTGCCAGGGGGTCGGCGCCGGTACTCGTCGCGCGCGGCCTGCTGCAGTTCGGGGAATCCCTCGAAGCCCAACGCCTGTGAGAAACGCACGACCGTGCTCGATGACGTGTTGGCTCGCCGCGCCAGCTCCTCCGCCGTCTGGAAGGCGGCCTCATCGAGGTGATCGACGATGTACTGCGCGACGTCCTTCTGCGAGCGCGAGAAGTCGTCAAACCGAGCCCGGATATAGGAGGACAGCGCCTGGTGGCCGTGGGGCTGCTCGGGGCTCGGGATCGAAACGGTCGATTGCTTCATCGGCAGGCGTCTGTTTCGACGCCTGCTGCCGTCGTTCCTTCAGAGTTCGTCGCGAGAGGGTCGATCTCGGGTCAGTTTGGCCGTGCTCTGCACACCGAGGTGTCCTAGCGAACCTATGGTTCGCTCAAACACCTCGGTCGGGGAGGGCGCGATCGGCTACGACGGGGCGGCTGCGCCGGCTACTGCGGGCGCTGGCGCTCGTGTAACCGCCGCATGCGCTCGTGGTTCTCCTTGCGCTCGGCCAGCACCTGGGCGATCGCGTACACGACCAGCACGTTGGCGATGATGCCGATGCCGAGGAATGTGAGCGCCAGGGCGAGCGTCTGGCCAAAGGAACTGGGCGCATCGCCCAGACCGAGGATGTCCCCGGAGACGATCATGATGGCGGCGAAGTGCATCGCTGCCGTAAGCATAACTTCCGCGGCGACGATCCGATTCGGCCACGGGTAGGGCCTGCGGTGCCGGCGATCATCGCGGAGCTCGCTCCCACCGGCGACACTCGATAGCTTGACCAGCGCCGGCCCGGTAGCTCAGTTGGTCAGAGCAGCGGACTCATAATCCGTCGCGCGCAGGTTCGAGTCCTGCCCGGGCCACGTATAGGGTCCCGCCGATTCCGGACGTTGTCTGCTGGCCCGCGCGACCTTGGCCAAGTTCCGGATGTGCTCGCCGCGCGCAACTTCCTGTTGCGGCTCGCGTTTCGATCGTCGTGTTGGGTGGTGTGGCCAGAGGCGGTTATGGTCGGTGGAGTTCGTGCTGGCGGCGCTGCCTGGTTTGCGTGCTGACGTTTGGCTGTGCGGGGTTGACGGTGTTGGTTGCGGGGTCGTCGGAAGCGCGTGCGGTGTCGTGGGCGACTGGGGTTGAGGCCGCGCTGCCCGCGAATGCCGCATCGAGCCCTCAGGTTTTCCTCGGGCCCGTGTCGTGTGCGTCGGCGGGCAACTGCACCGCAGTCGGTGAGTACAACGACAGCTCGGGTAACGGTCAGGCGCTGTTTCTCAGCGAGACCGGCGGGACGTGGGCGGCTGGGACGCAGGCGGCGCTGCCCGCCAACGCGGGCTCGAATCCCTGGGTTGATCTGCGCTCGGTGTCATGCGCCTCCGTTGGGGAGTGCAGCGCTGTGGGCTATTACATCGACAGCTCGGGTGACCAGCAAGGGCTTTTGGTCAATGAAACCGGCGGCGTCTGGGCCCGGGGCATCGAGGCGATCCTGCCGGCTAACGCGCAACCGGGGGACGTTTTCCTCGACTCGGTGTCGTGCGCGTCGCCAGGGAATTGCAGCGCCGTCGGCCAGTACGATGACACCTCGGGCAGCCGGCAGGTGCTCTTGCTGAGCGAAGTCGGCCGGGTGTGGGGCGCCGGGACCGAGGCAGCCCTGCCCGCAGGGGCTAACGACAACACCGCGTTCGGATCTTCGGTGTCGTGTGCATCGGCGGGGAGCTGCGCCGCTGTCGGCGAGTTCATCGACAGCTCGGGCAACGGGCATGGGCTCCTGATGACCGAAGTCGCAGGGACGTGGAGCGCCGGGACGGCGGCGGCGCTGCCCGCGAACGCTGCGGCGAACGGCGGGGCGGTTCTTGACTCGGTCTCATGCGCATCGGCGGGCGACTGCAGCGCGGTCGGCACCTACGCCGATAGCTCGGGGAAGGCTCAGGGCCTGTTGCTCAACGAGGTCGCCGGCACGTGGTCGGCCGGGATGGAGGCGACCCTGCCCGCTGGCGGTGACGTGTTCGCAGAGGGTTTCGATCTTGGGTCGGTGTCGTGTGGGTCGGCGGGGAACTGCAGCGCCATCGGCAGCTACGAGATCATTGGTGTGTCTCCCCCGCCCCCACCGCAAGTCTTCTTGACCGAGGTCGCGGGAACATGGCAGCCGGGAATCGAGCTGCCTACGCCTGACGGTGCTGTAGCGACGGGGCGGTCGGGGCTTGCCCAGGTGTCGTGTGCATCGTCGGGCGACTGTGTCGCAACTGGCGGGTACACCGATAGCTCGCAGGCCGAGCAGGGAATGTTGCTCAGCGAGACCGGGAATGAGTGGCTGCCGGGGGTCGAGGCGGTCCCGCCCCCGAACGCCGCGCCTGACCCGTCTGTTGATCTGCGCTGGGTTTCGTGTCCCGCCGTGGACGCCTGCAGCGTCGTCGGCACCTACGACGACGCCTCGGGCAACACGCAGGGTCTGCTCCTCAACAACCAGACGGCCGGCCAGAGCGGCGGACACCCCGGTCACGTCGAGAATGCCGTCGTCTCAGGGCTGCGAGTCACACCGAGAATGTTCGCCCTGCGCGGGCGCCGAGTCCACGGACGGTGCGCCAAGCAGACCCCGCGCGACCGCGGCCGGCGGCGCTGCGCGCGGCTGATCAAGCTGACCGTCAGCTACCGGCTCAACACGTCCGCCCGGGTGACGATCACGATCACCCACCTGCTCCCAGGACGCCTTCTGAAGCGCCGCTGCGTGACACCGACACGCAAGACCCGGAAGCGGCAACGCTGCATCCGGCTGGTCCTGGTGCGCGGCGCTCTGACCAAGACCGGCGTCCAGGGCGCCAACACGTTCACGCTGACCGGCCGATTCGCCGGTCACAACCTCGCCGCGGGCAGCTACCGCCTGACCGCCACACCCCACGCCAACGGCGCGGCCGGCACCTCGCGGACGATCGCGTTCAAGATCGCCCCCTGACGCCGATCAGGCGCCGCTTGGGGCGGGGCTTGGCGCGGCGGTTGGGGCGGCCTGCGTGTCCGCGGCGGCGACCGCCTCCAGCTCCGCGGCGCGCATCGGAACGCCGGCCGCCTCATAGGCCGCCGGCGCGTCGAGCGTCTCGGCTTTGAGCAGTGCGTGGGCGAGGTTGTCGAGCTGGTCGCGGTGCTCGGATAGCAGCGTGGTGACCTCGGCGTGCGCCTGATCAACGAGATGGTGGACCTCCTCGTCGACCAACCACTGTGTCTGCTGGGAGGTCTCGCTCGCGCCGGGAAGAAATGGTCCCTGGCCGTC
>DATNKY010000722.1:0-6018 GCA_035603155.1 Solirubrobacteraceae bacterium | reverse complement strand
GACAGTGAACAGGTACGGGAGCGGCTTCCAGGACGGCGCTGCGTTGGTATCCAGGGTGCCCTTGAGCGTCTGGTGGCCCCAGACGAGCCATCCGTAGGGGTCAAAGCCGGGGCGCGTCTGCGCCCAGAAGACGAGCACCGTCGAGAGCAGGGTGATCCCGATCGCGGTGCTCCACCAGGGATGGCGGCGCATGAACGAGCGCAGCGTCCAGGGTGCGGGCACGGCCTGGCCGGGACCCGCATGTGTCGGCGTGTTTACGCTTCTCGGTGCTTCTAGCGTGCTCTCGGACACGAGGACGGCCGGACCGTAGCAGGGCAGCTGCGCGAATCGGGTAGATGCCCGCGAATCTGGCAGCGCCAGCGCGAACCGGATGGATGCCCCCGGCAGGAATCGAACCTGCATCCCGCGCTTAGGAGGCGCGTGCTCTATCCATTGAGCTACGAAGGCGCCGCCCGGAGCTTATCTTGGCGCTGTGTTTGCACCACGTTGGGGTGGTCTGTTGATTCTTGACAGGGTGAAATCCGGCTGTGAATATCCGCGCTCTGGGGGTCCCCGGATGAGGAGTATTGATGCGTCGCAACCATGTTCGCAACAGGACCCGCAGGGCAGGCAAAGCTGCGCCCTGGCGGGAACACATGCCCAATCTCAGACGGCTGACAGCCCTCTGTTCATCCCTGCTCGTAGTCGGCCTGATCGTGGCCGCGTGCGGAAGCAGCGGCAGCAGTGGCGGTAGCACTGGCTCGGAAAGCAGCAGCCTCAACAACGCCAACAAGGCTTCGAAGTACGGCACGGTGCTATACGGGACGCTGCCCCCCGCGGGTACGGCTGTGCACGGAGGCACAATCACGCAAGGCCAGCTCAGCGGCTCGACGCCGACTTATATCTTCCCGATCATCCCGGGCGCGAACACGACGACGGGCACGCTCTCGTTTATGACCTCGCTGTTCATGCCGCTGTACGCGGGTCCGACGGGAGCGATTCCGAAGATCGACTACCCGCTCAGCGCCGCCTCTGGTCCGCCGATCCCCAGTGACGGGAACAAGACGTTCACGATCCCGCTCAAGCAGGGGCTGAAGTGGTCAAACGGCGCGCCGATCACCGCGAACGACTTCCTGTTCGAGATCGCGCTGCTGAAGGCGGCCGTCAAGGAGAGCCCGGCGAACTGGGGCCAGTACGTGCCAGGGGAGTTCCCGCTCAACGTCGTCAGTGACAGCGCGCCGAACAACCACACGGTTGTCCTGCACATCGACAAGGCCTACAACCCCGGTTTCTTCCTTAACAACCAGGTGTCGGACACCAACAACGTCTTCCCGATCCCGAGCACTGATTGGAACGTGGCTGCGGCGGGCGGACCGCATCTGACCAACTGGCAGAATCCGGCCACGGCCAAGAAGATCTACGACTACCTCAACAAGGCCGGCGCTTCGGTTTCCACGTTCGCGAGCAACCCGCTGTGGCAGGACGTCAGCGGTCCGTTCAAGCTCAAGAGCTTCAGCGCCACCAACAGCTCGTACGTGCTGGTTCCCAACCCGAGCTACGGCGGCTCCCCGAAGCCGATCATGTCGGAGGTGGACACGAACACCTACACCGGCTTCACCTCGGAGCTCAACGCGATGAAGAGCGGCAGCCTCGACATCATGGTCGGACTGGATCCGTCACAGCTCGCCGAGGCCCCGTCGCTGAAGTCGCAGGGGATCGACGTGTTCGGCGGTCCGGGGTGGGGATGGTTCGGCGGCATCATCAACTTCAAGGACACCGCCAACGACTTCGACAAGGTGATCGCTCAGGGCTACGTCCGAGGCGCGATCGACCACCTGATCGACCAGCCAGGAATCATCAAGGGCATCTACAAGGGCGCGGCGGTGACTGCGTATGGACCGGTGCCGTCGGCGCCGACGTCCCCGTATGCTCCGGCCGACGCCACCCAGGCGCCGTACGCGTACAGCCCGTCAACGGCGGTGTCGGTGCTCAAGGCACACGGCTGGAAGGTCGTGCCCAACGGGCAGACGACCTGTCAGAAGGCCGGTACGGCGGCCGACGAGTGCGGCGCCGGCATCCCCGCGGGCACGCCGTTGAAGTTCGTCTGGGCCAACCCGCCGTCATCGTTTTCGACGACCGCCGTGCTGGAGTCCGAGGCGCTCGCCTCGGTCGCCAAGCAGGACGCCGGCATCAACATCGACCTGCAGACCAAGACGTTCAACTTCCTGACGTCCAACTACAACAACCAGAACCCGGCCGCGAGCAAGTACACGAACGACTGGGGCGTGAACAACTACGGCGGGTTGTTCATGGATTACTACCCGACGCAGGACGGAGTCGACAACCCGGGCGGAGGTTTCAACCTCGGCTCCTACAACGATTCCACCGCGAACGGGCTGATCCACGCCTCGGTGTTCGGCGGCGACCAGGCGGCGGTCAAAAACGAGGCGTCGTATCTGACCAAGAGCCTGCCGGTGTTCTACTTCCCAGCCCAGGACTACCTGCTGGCGGTCAACACCAAGAAGGTCGGCGGGCCCCCCGACGGCTGGACTTCGATGACCCAGCAGCAGTGGTTCCCGCAGTACTGGTACCAGGTGAAGGGTTAGGCCCGGCGCCGGCGGCCACATCCTGAAGTGCGTTCCTCGGCCTCGAGTCGGGGGTATTGTGTGCCCAGGATGTGGCGGATGAACATTGACCTCGGGGAGCCGAGCGGATGATCGGCTACATCATCCGCCGGCTCCTCGTCGCGATCATCGTCGTGATCGGAATCGCCGCGATCTCGTTCGCGCTGCTGTATCTGCTCTCCCCGAGCCCGGTCTATGCCGTGCTCGGAGCCAAGGCGCAGCCGGCGGCGGTCAAGTCGTGGAACCTGCAGCACGGCTACGACCGTGGCGAGCTCGCCCAGTTCTTCACCTACCTCGGCCACCTGCTGCACCTCGACTTCGGCTACTCGTACAAGCTCAGTCAAAGCGTCAGCGCGCTGTTCAAGGAGAACGCGGGCCGCAGCGCGTACCTGACCCTCGCCGCGCTGATCCTGTCGCTCGTGATCGCGATCCCGCTTGGGATCGCGCAGGCGGTCAAGCGCAACAGCATCGGTGATTACGCCGCTACGGCGGTCAACTTCACCCTCTACTCGATGCCGTCGTTCTTCCTCGGGTTGATCCTGATCCAGCTGTTCGCGCTGGATCTGCATATCTTCCCGCCGACGGTCAGCGACTCGATCACCACCACCTGGCAGGCCTTCACCCACCCACTCCAACTGGCGCTACCGATCATCACGCTGGCGTTGATCAACGTCGCCTCGTTCAGCCGTTACATGCGGTCCTCGGCGCTGGACAACCTCGGGCAGGATTACATCCGCCTCGCTCGCGCCAAGGGCCTGTCCCAGCGGGCCGTGCTGATGCGCCACCTGCTGCGCAATGCGTGCCTTCCGATGATCACGCTGGTCGGCCTCTCGATCCCCACCCTGTTGGCGGGCAACCTCCTGATCGAGGTGCTCTTTAACTTCCCCGGTCTCGGCCTGCTGTTCTACAACGCACTCGGCAACGAGGATTACAACATCCTGCTCGCGTATACGATCCTTGGCGGGGTTCTGACCGTGCTCGGCAATCTCATGGCAGATGTGGCCATCACCGTGGCCGATCCGAGGATTCGCGTTGGCTGATCAGACCTCGTCCAAGCCGCTGCTCGAGGGCCTGACCCCACTCGGATCTCCGGATGCGCTGACGACCGCGCCGGAGGGCGGCGAGGTCGGGTTCGTCGCCAGCGGCTGGCGGCTGGCGCTGAGGGAATTCCTCGACAACCGGCTCGCGGTCATCGGCGTCGCCGTCCTGATCTTTTTCGTGCTGTTCTGCTTCGTCGGTCCGCTGATCTACAAGACCAATCAGAACTTCACCAATCCGCTGATCACGACGCTGCCTCCGAGCTCCGCACATCCGCTCGGCACCGACGAGAACGGCTTTGACGAGCTCGGCCGGATCATGAAGGGGGGCCAGACGGCGCTCGCGATCGGCTTCTTCGCATCGCTGATCGCGACCGTGATCGGCACGCTCTACGGAGCGATTGCCGGGCTGCTCGGCGGCCTGATCGACGGCGCGCTGATGCGCCTCGTCGACATCCTGCTCTCGATCCCGTTCCTGTTCATCGTCCTCGTGCTCGCCACCAAGTACAGCGCCACGGTCCTCGAGGAGAGCCTGATCCTCGGCGCGTTCTCGTGGTTGGTCCCGGCCCGGCTCGTCCGCGGCGAGGTCCTGACGCTGCGGACGCGCGACTTCGTCTCGGCGGTGGTGGTCATGGGCGGGACGCAACGGCGGCTCGTCTTCCGTCACCTGATCCCGAACGCGCTGTCGGTCGTGATCGTCAACGTCACGTTCCAGATCGCCGACGCGATCCTCGCGCTCGCGTACCTGGGGTTCCTTGGGTTCGGCCTCCAGTACCCGAACACCTCGTGGGGTGACATGCTCGGCAACGCCCAGCAGTACGTCTCCTCCGGGTATTGGTGGCTGGTCTATCCGGTCGGGTTCTGCCTGGTCGCGGTCGTGATGGCCTGCAACCTGATCGGCGACGCGTTGCGCGACGCTTTTGACGTCCGGCTACAGCGCCGCTAGGACGAAGACGAATCCCTGATGCCCGCCGCGCTCACGGTCGACGACCTGACAACCGAGATCCAGCTCTCCCGGGCCGTCGTGCACGCCGTCGGCAACGTCGACCTGCGGATCGACTCGCACGAGACGCTCGGGCTGGTGGGCGAGTCCGGCTGCGGGAAGTCGATGCTCGGCCTCTCGATCCTCGGCCTGCTGCCCAACGGCGGTCACATCACGGGGGGCTCGATCCGCACCGACGAGGACGAGCTCGTCGGAATGAGCGAGAAGCGACTGCGCAGCATCCGCGGCAACTCGGTCGCGATGATCTTCCAGGACTCGCTTTCGGCGCTGAACCCGACCAAGGCGATCGGCGAGCAGGTTGCCGAGCCGGTTCGCCTGCATCGGGGAGCGTCCAAGAAGGAGGCTCGCGACCGCGCGCTCGAGGTGCTCGACCTCGTCGGGCTGCCGCGACCCAGGGAGCGTCTGGACAGCTACCCGCACCAGCTCTCGGGCGGCCTGCGTCAGCGCGTGATGATCGCGATCGCCCTCTCCTGCGAGCCTAAGGTCCTGCTCGCCGACGAGCCGACCACGGCTCTCGACGTAACGATCCAGGCGCAGATCCTGGCGCTGCTTGACGACCTCAAGGAGCGCCTCGGGATGGCGACCCTGCTCGTCACCCACGATATGGGCGTGGTCGCGGGACGGACGAGCCGCATCAACGTCATGTACGCGGGACGGATCGTCGAGTCGGCGCCGACCGAGGAGCTGTTCACGTCGATGCGCCACCCCTACACCCAGGCGCTGCTCGGCTCGATCCCCCGCCTCAATCAGGACACCCGCCGTCCGCTGCTGAGCATCCCGGGACTCCCCCCGGATCTGACCTCGCCGCCACCCGGATGCAGGTTCGCCCCGCGGTGCCAGTTCGCGACCGACCAGTGCCGTCTCGAGGAGCCGCCGCTGACGGGCGCCGATCCGGCGCACAAGTTCGCGTGCTGGCACCCCGTCGACGGCCCCGCACAGATCAACACGCAGATCTCGGTCAACGGCCACGGCGAGTCGCGCCTGAAGGACGACACGCATCTGCTCGAGGTGGTCAACGCCGTGCGCGAGTTCCCGGTCACCTCCGGTGCCGTACTGCAGCGCAAGGTGGCGTCGGTCAAGGCCGTGTCCGATGTGTCGCTCTATCTGGACGCCGGCGAGACCCTGGGGCTGGTGGGCGAATCTGGATGCGGCAAGACGACGCTCGGCAAGATGATCGTCGGGATCGAGAAGCCTGATTCGGGGCGGATCGCGTTGGACGGGAACACCGTGTTCGAGTTCCGCGGACGTCGCCTGCGCCGGGCTCGCAAGGACCTGCAGATGATGTTTCAGGATCCATACGCGTCACTCGATCCCCGGATGCGGGTCCAGTCAATCCTGCGCGAGCCGCTGAAGGTGCAGGGAATGGGGTCCAAGA
>DATNKY010000252.1:0-2786 GCA_035603155.1 Solirubrobacteraceae bacterium | reverse complement strand
AGGCCGTCGCCGACCTGGGACTCCAGGAGGGCACGCCGGTGACCGTGATCGTCAAGGCCTCAGATGTGATCCTCGCAACCGACGCATAGCCGGACCTCCGACAGCCGCCTACAGCACCAAGCTCCTGGGCCGATAACTCCGACCAAACGGAGTGATGGCCGAGAGGACGCGATGGGCCAGGTAGAAGCGACTGTTTCTGACACGAAGGCAAGGCGAAGTGCCCGCACGACGTCGCGGCGCTCGGCGCGGGAGGAGCACGCCGGCGGCGGCCTCACGGCGTTCTACGCCCTCCTCGGCCTGATCCTCATCGGTTACGCGGTGTCGCTGATCGTCCGCGCCAACGGCGCAAACACCAACTGGCTCGACGGTTGGGGCACGTCCTCGTACGAGCTGATCGCGAGCATGCTCGTGCTGGCAAGGGCGGCGGTCAGCCCGAAGGATCGCGGATTCTGCCTGGCGCTCGGCATCGGAATGTGCCTGTGGGCGCTCGGCGACTTCGCGATGACCTACGAGGGGATCCACAACGCCAGCCCCCCCACTCCGGTCCTGGCGAACTACCTGTGGGTCGGATTCTTTCCGCTGGCCTACGTCGGCGTGATGATGCTGATGCGCCAGGAGGTGCGGAGGTTCACGTCCGCCAACTACCTCGACGGCGTTGTCGCGACCCTCACCTGCGCGGCGGCGTTCGCCGCGTTCGCGTTCGGGGCGATCCAGCGGGCTGCCGGCGACGACTCGGTGACGGTCGCGTGGAACCTGATCTATCCGATCGGCGACATCCTGCTGCTGATCCTCACGCTCGCGGCCGCGGCGCTTGTTCCCCCGGGGCGGCGCACACGCTGGTACCTGATGGCCGCTGCCAGCCTGTTCAACGCGATCGGCGACATCTGTGCATTGTTCGACAACGGGATCGGCGCCACGCACTTCGGCTACTTCTGGAACTCGATCGCGTGGCCCGCATCGCTGCTCCTGTTCTCCCTGTCGGTGTGGGTCGGATCCCCGCGGCCGGCTGAAAAAGAGCTCAAGGAAACGAGCTCCGGCTTCGTGGTCCCCGGCGTCGCCGCCGGGCTGGCGCTGCTGATCCTGTTCGTGGGCTCGCTGACCCACATCAACCAGATCGCACTCGGCCTCGCCACCGCCACGCTCGTAGCCGCCGGCTGCCGGTTCGGCCTGGCGTTGATGCGCCTGCGCGAGCTCACCGAGGAGCGTCACCGTCAGCTGGCCGACTCCGCCCAGACCGAGCGCGACTCGCGCGAGGCCCTCCAGGCCGCGGTCCGCCACTACTCCGAGTTCGCGGCCAAGGTCGCCGACGGCGACCTGAGGGCGTCGGTCAACGCTGACGGCAGCGCGGACCTGGAGGGACTATCAGAGAGCCTCAACAGCATGGTCAGCGGCCTGGCGCAGATCTCGAGCCACATCCAGGCGGGCGTCCAGGACATCGGCCAGTCGACCGCGGACATCCTCGCGTCGGTCAACCGGCACACCGAGAGCGCGAGCCTTCAGTCAACCGCGATCACCGAGACCTCGACGACCGTCAACGAGCTGCGGCTCGCCGCCGAGGACACCGCCAAGATGGCCAGCGACGTGGCCGACCGCGCCAGCGACTCGCTCCAGGTCTCGAACGAGGCCACGACCGCGGTCAGCGCGATCACGACCTCGATGGAGGAGATCCGCGAGCGTGTGGACGCGATCGCCCGGGACATCGTGACGCTGTCCGAGCGGACCCAACAGATCGGTGCAATCACCGCCACCGTCAACGGTCTCGCGGACAAGTCCAACCTGCTCGCGCTCAACGCCAGCATCGAGGCCGCCCGGGCGGGCGAACACGGCAAGGGCTTCGCGGTCGTCGCCGAGGAGGTCCGCAAGCTCGCCGAGCAGTCCAAGGCCGCCACCGCGCAGGTCGAGTCAATCCTCGGCGATGTCCAGACCGCCACCTCCGCGGCGGTCGCCGCCAGTCAGGAGGGCACGAAGGTCGTCGAGCAGGGCCTCGAGCTCACCGGACGCGCCGGCGACGGGATCCGCAGTCTGTCGGACACGATCCAGGAGTCGTTCGCCGCGGCCCAGCAGATCGCCGCCTCGGCTCAGCAGCAGAGCGTCGGCATCGAGCAGATCGCGCGGGCGATGAACAACGTCAACGACGGCACCACCGACTTCCTCGACGGTGCGCACCAGTCCCAGCTGGCCGCCGAGGCGCTCAACGAGCTCGCGGGCCAGCTCGCCGCGGTTACCGAGCGCTACCGCGTCTGAGCGGGCTCCCGACCGGGTCGGGCGTCAGTCGTGGTCGGGCGCGCGTACATACAGCGTGCCCCCGGGTCCCGATGTCCGGATGCGCAGCCGCGGTGCCCCGTCTGGTGGCGGCCGGGACGGCGGCTCGATCACCTGGCTCGCGAACGGTGCCGTGCCCTCCACGTCTAGCTGCACCCCGGCCGGGACGAGCACCGTGACCGTGCCGAACGTGTTGTGGATGTCCAGCTCGACTACAGGCCCCGCTAGCCGCGCCTCGCGCAGGTCGAGCACGATCGTGCCGAACAGCGAGCGCCACGACGAGCGCTCCGGGATCTCCCAGGAGCCGCGCCGGACGAGCTTTGAGCAGATCGCGCGATGCTTCGCTTGAGGAACCAGCGCCGGCGGGGGCGCGTGCGCGGGCAGATCGACGGTCAGCTCGGCCAGATCCCGATCGGTCCGCGCGAGCTGCGCCCGCCCGACGCGCTCGCTGAACTCCTCGAGCGTCAGGCGACCGCTGACGACGGCGTCGCGGAGGAGCACGACGCTCCGCTCGCGCTCCTCGT
>DATNKY010000641.1:0-6147 GCA_035603155.1 Solirubrobacteraceae bacterium | reverse complement strand
CATGTACGCGCACAAGGCAAGCCGCAGCAGCGCCGGCCGAGCCGAGGCGCACGAGGTCACGATGGCGCTGCTGAGCGTGCGGCCCGATGGTCCGAGCGGCCGAGCGAGCGCCGTGCACACGCTCGCTTCGGTGGTCGCGAGTCGGCTCGAGCTGGTCGGCGAAGAACTCGACGAGGTTCAGCGAGCGGCCGAGCTTCACGACCTCGGCAAGCTCGCGATCCCGGACGAGATCCTCTACAAGGCTGGACCGCTGACCGAGTCCGAGCTGGGCTTCATGCGCCAGCACCCGGCGATCGGCGAGCGGATCCTCGGTGCGGCGCCGGCGCTGCGGCCGATCGCGAAGCTGGTCCGCTCGACCCACGAGCGCTGGGACGGCAAGGGCTATCCCGACGGGATCGCCGGGACCCAGATTCCGCTCGGAGCGCGGATCGTCGCAGTCTGCGATGCCTACAACTCGATGACCTCGCCACGTGCCGATCGACCCGCGCCAGATGAGATGGAGGCGATCGCCGAACTGCGCCGTCGCGCCGGCTCCCAGTTTGACCCGCACGTCGTCGAAGCCGTGTGTACGGCGCTCGGAGCGCCCGCCGAAGAGCTCGCCGAGGATCTGGGCAGCGAGGTGCGCGGGTCCGGCCACTGGCCGAGCCCCCGGCCGCGGACGTAGAATCGGCTCAGAATCCGAGCCACGGAGGAGAGCGCGATGGAAGCTGGCAAGGACCGGACCTCGACCTCGGCTCCGTCCCGGGCACGCGGCGGCGACGCCGTGCCGCTGTTGAGGGAGACGATCGGAGCGAATCTCGACCGGACGATCGAGCGATTCGGCGATCGCGAGGCACTGATGTCGTGCGAGCAGGACCAGCGATTCACCTACTCCCAGCTGGGTGCGGCGGTCGACGAGCTGGCGCGGGGATTGCTCGCGGCGGGTCTCCAACGCGGCGACCGGATCGGGATCTGGAGCCCGAACTGCGCCGAGTGGGTGCTCGTCCAGTACGCGACCGCCAGGATCGGCGTGATCCTCGTCAACATCAACCCGGCGTATCGGACCTCCGAGCTCGAGTACGCGCTGCGCCAATCGGGCTGCCGGATGCTGATCTCCGCACCTGCGTTCAAGACCTCCGACTACCGAGAGATGATCGCCGAGGTCCGTCCAGGCCTCCCCGATCTCGATCAGGTGGTGCTGCTCGACTCCGAGGAATGGGACCAGCTGCTCGCCGGCGCCGAGCGTGTTGGACCGATGCAACTGCGGGCGCTCGGCGACTCGCTCCATCCCGAGGACCCGATCAACATCCAGTACACGAGCGGAACGACCGGCTTTCCGAAGGGCGCGACGCTCAGCCATCTCAACATCCTCAACAACGGCTTCTTCATCGGCGAGGGATGCCGCTACACCGAGCAGGACCGGGTCTGCATCCCGGTGCCGTTCTACCACTGCTTCGGCATGGTTCTCGGCAACCTCGCGTGCACCACCCACGGCGCTGCGATCGTGATCCCGGCGCCGGCCTTCGATCCGGAGGCGACCCTCAGCGCGGTCGCCGCCGAGCGGTGCACCTCTCTATACGGCGTGCCGACGATGTTCATCGCCCAGCTCGACCATCCGCGGTTCGCCGACTACGACCTGAGCTCGCTGCGGACCGGGATCATGGCCGGCTCGCCGTGCCCGGTCGAAGTGATGAAGCGCGTGATCGAGCGGATGCACATGGGCGAGGTCGGGATCGCCTACGGGATGACCGAGACATCGCCGGTCTCGACCCAGACCGCGTTCGACGATGCGATCGAGAAGCGCGTTGGGACGGTCGGGCGGGTGCACCCGCACGTAGAGATCAAGATCATCGATCCCGCGGACGGCGAGACGGTGACCCGCGGCGCCAGCGGCGAGCTGTGCACCCGCGGCTACAGCGTGATGAGCGGCTACTGGAACGACCCCGAGCGAACCGCCGAGGCGGTCGATGGGGAAGGGTGGATGCACACCGGCGACCTCGCGACGATGGACGACGAGGGCTACGTCAACATCGTCGGTCGGATCAAGGACATGGTGATCCGCGGCGGCGAGAACATCTATCCCCGCGAGGTCGAGGAGTTCCTCTACGGGCATCCGGACATCGCCGACGTACAGGTGATCGGGGTACCGGACGAGCGCTACGGCGAGGAGCTGATGGCCTGGGTGATCCCGCGGGCCGGCGCGACGCTCGATTCCGAGCAGTTACGTGACTTCTGCCACGGCAAGATCGCGCGCTACAAGATCCCCCGCTACGTCAAGCTCGTCGACGAATTTCCGATGACCGTGACCGGCAAGGTGCAGAAGTTCAAGATGCGCGAGCAGGCGATCGACGAGCTCGGGCTCGCGGCCTCGGCGGGCATCCAGACTGCATGACCGGCTCCGACCTCGGGCTGGCCGTATCGGTGTTCGTCGCGTGCGCGGTCGAGGCGGTGGAGGCGCTGACGATCGTGCTCGCGGTCGGGGTCACGCGCAGCTGGAGCTCGACGTGGTACGGGGTGGGAGCGGCGCTCGCGGTCCTCGCCGGGCTGACCGCGGCGCTCGGGCCGGCGCTCACGTCGCTGCCGATCGGCGTGCTGCGGGTCGTCGTCGGTGGCCTGCTGCTCGTGTTCGGCCTGCAATGGCTGCGAAAGGCGATCCTGAGGGCGAGCGGGCTCAAGGCGCTGCACGACGAGGAGGCCGCGTTCGAGCGCGAGCGGTCGGCGGCCGGGAGCGTCGGCGCGGTTGCCCCGGGCTTCGATGGCTACTCGTTCACGGTCGCGTTCAAGGGCGTGCTGCTCGAGGGTCTCGAGGTGGTGTTCATCGTGCTCACGTTCGGCGCCAACCAGGGCCGGATCGCGCTCGCCGCCGCGGCCGCGGCGGCGGCGGTCCTGCTGGTGGTCGGAGCCGGGCTCGTCGTGCACGCACCGCTCTCGCGTGTGCCAGAGAACGCGCTGAAGTTCGGGGTCGGCGTCATGCTGACTTCGTTCGGGATCTTCTGGGGGACGGAGGGGGCCGGCGCTCATTGGCCGGGAGGGGACGCCGCCCTGCTGGCGATCATCCCGCTGACGCTCGGGTTCGCCCTCGCGATCGTGGCCGCGACGCGGCGGCGCCCGGGCGACGGCGTCCAGTCGGGTCGCGATCAGTCCGCGGTGCATGCATGACTGCGATCAAGGCGCTGGCGCGCTTCGCGTGGGACTTCGTCGTCGGCGACGACTGGCGGATCGCGGTCGGCGTCGTGATCGGACTGTCGCTGACGGCGCTCGTCGCCGGGGCCGGGGTGACCGCTTGGTGGATCATGCCGCTCGTCGCCGCCGGGTTGCTGGCCGGCTCGGTCTGGCGAGCGGCCGGCCCTCGGCGTAGCGGCTGAGCGGTCCTCGGGTCCGCCGTTCGCGTCCGCCGGGGGACGGAGCGGCACGCGGGTAACGAGACCAGGCCGGCCCTGCATCGGGCGCGGCGTGGTCTCGGTCCCGCAAGCGGTGCTTTTAGGAAGCTGGCGCTAGGTGTCCGCTGAGAGCGCGCCCGCGGGGCCCCGGCCGTGTGCCCCGCGGGAACCCGCGCCCTCAGTAACCGTAGGGGCTGCTGGGCGGTGCCGGTGCCGTGCCCGTATTAGTCGACGCCTTCTTGCTCGCCGACGTCTTGACCACGTGCCAGGTGCCGCCGAAGTTGACGATCCCGTCGCCGGTGGCCGCGTCCTTTTTCTTGTCCGCCGAGAATGTGTATAGCGGGTGGCCGTTGAGCGTCACCTGGTTGAAGCCCTTGCGGTGCCAGACGCCGAGCTTGCCCTTGACTCCGGGCTGTGCCGTGGGCTTCTTGCCCGACGCCACAGTCAGGGGTGGCCAAGCCGCGAGGCACGTGCTGCTCGTGCACTTGGCGTGGCTCGTGCTCTCGCCGCTGAGCGTGTAGACGGCATGGCCCTTCGAGTTGACCGCGATGTTCTCGGTCTTGCTCATCGCGCTGGGAGCGGTGATGTTGGACACCGTCGCGTTCTTCGCGATCTCGAGCGTGAACGTCTTAGCGACTGCTACCGAGACGAGCGCGGCCGTTGCGATGCCGGCGAGCGCCGTGACGAGTATCAGTGCGAAGCGCCGCGGCCGCGGCGCGGCACGTGGGGGTCTGACGGACATCTGCTGGCCTCCTCCGATCGTGGTCACCTGCCCCTGTTGACGCCGCAAGCCGCGTTTACTTCCCCAATTGCTCGCAAAAGGGCCGGGCGTTGCCCGCCGGCACCTCCGCAGCCGGCGAGCAACGCCACGCTCTGGGCTCCGCGGCCTGCACGCGGCCGCATTGCAGTGTTAAAACGGTTGAAATCGTCGCTTCGCTGGACCTTGCCGCTGCCTCGGGATTCGCGGACCTTGATGTCGCTTAAGACCGCCACCGGCGAGGTTCCTTCCCGGCCGATCTGAGAGGCGTCATCGTTAACTCTCAGCGTCGATCGGGTAGGTGCTCATAAAGCGCGGGAACGAGGTGGTGACGATGGCTGTGAAGACGAAGACGAAGGCGAAGCTGGGTGCCAAGACGGCGAAGACCGCGGCCAAGAACCCGCGCATCGTCCGAGCCGTGGGCAGGGTCGCGTTCAAGGTCGGAAAGCCGGTCGCCAAGCGTAAGGTGCGTCGCCACGCCAAGCGGGTGAGCCGCCGCACCGAACGGGTCGGCGCGACCGCCCGGACCGCAGCCGAGTGGGTGGTCGTGTTCGGGCCGATCGCCGCGCAGGCCGCGGGGCTGGTGGCACCGCCCAAGCGGCAGCACATCGGCATGCGCGTCGTGGCCGGCGTAGTGCTCGGTGCGACCGCGATGTACTTCCTGCGCGGCGGCGACCGCCGGCAGGGCCCGAAGCCGGTTCCCTAGCCTCCTCGAGGGAATGCGCGAACATCTGCACGGCGGTCCGGCGTGTGTCGAGGAACATGCCACTCTGCTCGAGTTGGTCGGCACGCTTCGCGCAAGACACAAATTCCGACGGGAGGGTCGAACACGATGAGCAGTCAGACGTTCGTGATTGTCGGTGCAAGCCTCGCTGGAGCCAAAGCCGCGGAGGCGCTGCGCGAGCGCGGCTTCGAGGGGCGGGTGGTGCTGATCGGCACCGAGAACGAGCTGCCCTACGAGCGCCCGCCGCTGACCAAGGATTACCTGCGGGGTGAGTCTGAGCGCGACAAGGCCCGGGTCCATCCGCAGGCGTTCTATGACGAGAACCAGATCGAGTTGATGCTCGGGACGACCGTGACCGCGATCGATCCCGGCGCGTCGGAGGTCACGTTCGAGGGCGGCACCGAGCTCGCGTACGACAAGCTGCTGTTGACGACCGGCTCGGAGCCGCGCCGGATCCCGGTCACCGGGGCCGACCTCGACGGGATCTACTACATGCGCACGCTCCCTGATTGCGACGTGCTCCGCGAGCGGATCGCGGCCGGAGGCCGGGTCGCGGTGGTCGGCTCTGGTTGGATCGGCAGCGAGTTCGCCGCCTCGGCGCGGCAGCTCGGGCTGGAGGTGGCGCTGATCGACTCACTCGAGGTTCCGTACCAGAAGATCCTCGGCACCGAGATCGGCTCGTTCTACCGCGACGTGCAGGCTGAGCACGGGGTGGATCTGCTGCTTGGGCAGGGCGTTGACGGGTTCGAGGGCGACGGCGCGGTGCGCGCGGTGCGGACGACCGCCGGCACGACCGTCGAATGTGACTTTGCGCTGGTCGCGATCGGCATCACCCCGCGGGTGCAGCTCGCAGAGGCCGCGGGCATCTCGATCGATAACGGGATCGCAGTCGATGAGCGGCTTCAGAGCTCGGTGCCGAACGTCTATGCGGCCGGCGACGTCGCTTCGGCCTGGCATCCCTTCTTCGAGGAGCGGATCCGGGTCGAGCACTGGGCCAACGCGCTCAACCAGGGCCCGGCCGCGGCCGCGGCGATGCTCGGGGACGAGAGCGGGTTTGACCGGCTCCCGTACTTCTTCTCCGATCAGTACGACGTCGGGATGGAGTATTCGGGGTACGCGACGAGCTGGGATCAGGTCGTGTTCCGGGGTGACCGCGAGGGCGGTGAGTTCATCGCCTTCTGGCTCGTCGACCGGCGCGTGGTCGGCGGGATGAACGTCAACGTCTGGGACGTCAACGAGCAGGTCCAGTCGCTGATCCGTTCGCGGCGCCAGGTCGATATCGAGGCGCTCACCGATCCCGACACCCC
>DATNKY010000504.1:0-5564 GCA_035603155.1 Solirubrobacteraceae bacterium | reverse complement strand
CGGCCGTCGTCGAGGAACCGCTGCGTCATTCCGAGCTTCTTGGCGAGGATCGCAGCCATCGGACTCAGGACGCCAGGCGGATCTCGATATCCACGCCGGCCGGGAGATGGTCGAGCCGCTGAAGCGAGTCGACGGTCTTCGGGGTGGGCTGGTGGATGTCGATCAGCCGCTTGTGCGTGCGGATCTCGAAGTGCTCACGCGAGTCCTTGTCCTTGAATGGCGACCGGATCACGCAGTACACGTTCTTCTCCGTGGGCAGCGGCACCGGGCCTGAGACGGTCGCGCCGGTGCGCGTCGCCGTCTCGACGATCTCCTTGGCCGCCGTCTCGATCGCCGTGTGATCGTAGGACTTCAGGCGAATTCGGATTTTGTTTTGAGCGATTGTTGCCACGGGTTAGCCGTCAAACGGGGCGGTCGGGACTCAAGGCCACGACCGGCGCCGCCCACATGTCGTATCTGTTTGACAAAAAAACAGGCGGCGGGCCCGAGGGCACGCCGCCCGAGAACTATTGAATGACTTCGGTTACGACCCCCGAGCCGACCGTGCGGCCACCCTCGCGGATCGCGAACCGCAGACCCTGGTCCATGGCGATCGGCTGGATCAGCTCGATCTCCATCTGGACGTTGTCACCGGGCATGACCATCTCCGTGCCCTCGGGCAGGTTGGCCACTCCGGTGACGTCGGTCGTGCGGAAGTAGAACTGCGGCCGATACCCGGTGAAGAACGGCGTGTGACGGCCGCCCTCCTCCTTCTTGAGGACGTAGACCTCGGCCTTGAACTTTGTGTGCGGCGTGATCGAACCGGGCTTGCACAGCACCTGGCCGCGTTCGATCTCCTCGCGCTTGGTACCGCGCAGCAGGCAACCGACGTTGTCGCCGGCGCGGCCCTCGTCGAGGATCTTCTTGAACATCTCGACGCCGGTCACGACGGTCGTCGTCGTCGCCTTGATGCCGACGATCTCAACCGTCTCACCGGTCTTGATGATTCCCTGCTCGATCCGTCCGGTCGCGACCGTGCCGCGGCCGGTAATCGAGAAGACGTCCTCGACCGGCATCAGGAACGGCTTGTCCAGGTCACGAGTCGGCTCGGGGATGTAGCTGTCCAGCTGGTCCGCGAGCTCGAGGATTTTGCCCTCGTACTCCTGGTCGCCCTCGAGCGCCTTCAGCGCCGAGCCGGTGACGAACGGGATGTCGTCGCCGGGGAACTCGTACTCGGACAGCAGGTCACGAATCTCGACCTCGACGAGCTCGAGCAGCTCTGGGTCGTCGACCATGTCCGCCTTGTTGAGGAACACGACGATGTAGGGCACGCCCACCTGGCGGGCGAGCAGGATGTGCTCGCGCGTCTGCGGCATCGCGCCGTCGGCCGCGGACACAACCAGGATCGCGCCGTCCATCTGGGCGGCGCCCGTGATCATGTTCTTGACGTAGTCGGCGTGACCGGGGCAGTCGACGTGTGCGTAGTGCCGGTTGGGGGTCTCGTACTCGACGTGTGAGGTCGCGATCGTGATCCCACGCGCCTTCTCCTCGGGAGCGTTGTCGATCGACTCGAACGACCGCACCTCGGTTCCACCTCCGAACTTCTCATTGAGAACCTTGGTGATGGCGGCGGTCAGCGTCGTCTTGCCATGGTCGATGTGACCGATGGTCCCGACATTGACATGGGGCTTGTCGCGCTCGAACTTGGCCTTCGCCACTTTGGTCTCGCTCCTTCTTCTAAATCGATTGCGTTCGTCTAACGACGAACCTACTCAGGATATAAGTTTCCGTCTGCCGCTGCTGCTAGGTGAGTCAGGCGGCTTCTTTCTCGTCGCCGCTGATCTCACGGGCGATGTTGGGCGGGACTTCCTCGTAGCGATCGAACTGCATCGTGTACGTGGCCCGGCCCTGGGTGTTGGACCGCAGGTCGGTCGCGTAACCGAACATCTCGGCCAACGGCACGTGGCCGGAGACGACCTGCGCGTTGCCGCGCTGCTCCATCCCGTTGATCTGACCGCGGCGGCGGTTGAGATCGCCGATCACGTCGCCCATGAACTCCTCGGGGGTCACGACCTCGACCGCGAACACGGGCTCGAGCAGGACCGGCTTGGCCCGCGCGACGGCGGACTTCAGCGCCAGCGAACCGGCGACCCGGAAGGCGATCTCCGATGAGTCGGTGTCATGGTATTTGCCGTCGACGAGCGTCACACGGACGTCGACCAGTGGGTATCCAGCACGCGGACCGTTGTCCATCGCGTCCTCGATCCCCTTCTCAACCGCGGGGATGAACTCGGTCGGGACCGAGCCGCCCCGGATCTTGTTGACGAAGTCAAAGCCCTCGCCCGGGGCCGGCTCGACGTTGATGTAGACGATGCCGTACTGGCCCGAGCCGCCGGTCTGACGCACCAGGCGTCCCTCGACCTTCTCGGCCGTGCCTCGGATTGTCTCCCGGTAGGAGACCTGGGGCCGGCCGACGTTGGCGTCGACCTTGTACTCGCGCAGCATCCGGTCGACCAGCACCTCGAGGTGCAGCTCGCCCATGCCCGAGATCTCGGTCTGCCCGGTCTCCTCGTTGGTCTGGACCTGGAACGTGGGGTCCTCCTCGGCGAGCCTGCCGAGCGCGACTGACATCTTCTCCTGGTCAGCCTTCGTCTTGGGCTCGATCGCGACCTTGATCACCGGCTCGGGGAACACGATCGTCTCGAGCTTGATCGGCCGGTCGGGCGCGGCCAGCGTGTCGCCGGTAACGACCTGCTTGATGCCGACGGCGGCGGCGATGTCCCCCGCGTAGACCTCCTTGACCTCCTCGCGCTCGTTCGCGTGCATCATCAGGATGCGGCCGATCCGCTCGGTCCGTCCGGTGTTGACGTTGAGAACGCGCGAGCCGGCATCGAGCTTGCCCGAGTAGACGCGGAAGTAAGTCAGCTTGCCGACATACGGGTCGGCCATGATCTTGAAGGCGAGTGCGGCGAACGGCTCGTCGTCGGAAGCCTGGCGGTGCGCCTCGACGCCGTCGGAGCCCTTCTGCGGCTCGATGCCGTCAACCGGCGGCACGTCGAGCGGGCTCGGGAGGTAGTCGATGACCGCGTCAAGCAGCGGCTGCACGCCCTTGTTCTTGAAACTCGAGCCGCACAGCACCGGGGTCAGCTGGATCGCGAGGGTCGTCGCGCGGAGCGCCTGCTTCAGACGCGCGGGCGGGATCTCCTGCTCCTCGAGGAGCATCTCGAGCAGCCCGTCGTCGTATTTCGAGACCTCCTCGAGCAGATGCTCGCGGGCCACCGCGGCCTGCTCGGCGAGCTCGGCCGGGATCTCGACGATCTCCTGCTCCTTGCCGAGCTCGTCCTTGTAGATGATGGCCCGGTTCTCGACCAGGTCGACGATCCCGCGGAAGTCGGACTCGGCGCCGATCGGAAGCTGGATCGGGACCGGGTGTGCGCCCAGGCGATCGATCATCGTCTGCACGCCGCGCTCGAAGTCGGCGCCGATCCGGTCCATCTTGTTGATGTAGGCGATCCGCGGCACCCGGTACTTGTCGGCCTGACGCCACACGGTCTCGGACTGCGGCTCGACGCCTGCGACCGAGTCGAACAGCGCGATCGCGCCATCGAGCACACGCAGGGAGCGCTCGACCTCAACCGTGAAGTCGACGTGCCCCGGCGTGTCGAGGATGTTGATGCGGTGACCCTTCCAGGAGGCGGTCGTCGCAGCGGACGTGATCGTGATACCGCGCTCCTGCTCCTGGGCCATCCAGTCCATCACGGCTGCGCCCTCGTGAACCTCGCCCATCTTGTAGGTCCGCCCGGTGTAATAGAGGATGCGCTCGGTCGTCGTCGTCTTACCGGCGTCGATATGAGCCATGATTCCGATATTGCGAGTGTTCTGGAGGCTGAAAGTGCGTGGCATGGGTCTGAATCGTTTGGGGCAGGCGCCCACGACCGGTCGCGACCATGAAAAAGGGCCCAAAGGGCCCGTTCACGACGCACCTGTCGGGTACGGGCGGTTGTCTAGTAGGTCGGCATCTCCATTGGTTGGATCCTCCGCGCCCGGGAGCGGGCGCAGATGAAGACGTCCCGACCCGAGGCGGACTCCGAATATAGCAGAGCTACACAGGCCTCAGACCCGGATTTTCCCCGGCCCGACAGGGCCCGCGGCGGGCGCTCTGAGGGTACCTCGCCCACGATCAGAAGGGCGGTCTTGGCCGGCGGTCTGGTCGGATCAGCGCTGTTGCTGGTGGCCGAGTTCACGCCGCTGTTCACGATCCACACGAGCTCCAGCCACGCGGCGATCAAGACCGTCACGACGGGGTCGCACCACAGCTACGCGCTGGTTCCGATCGCCGTCCTGACCATCGTGCTGACGTTGGAGGTCTGGCGTAGCGGGAGTCGGCTGGCCCTGCTCGCGACGGGCCTTCTAGGGATCGTGGCGCTGCTGATCGCGCTGCTCGGTGATCTGCCCGACGCGCACGCGACCGGGCTCGTCGGCAGCCTCGCCACCGGCCTGAAGATCGCCTCTGCCAGCCCGAGCGCCGGGCTCTACCTGGAGACGCTCGGGGGCGTGGTGCTGCTGATCACGGCGGCCGCCGGCTTACTGCTGGAGACCCAGCCGAGGCTCCCGGGACCCCGACGGAGGGTCCGAGCCACCAACGCCCGATCCTGATCCAGATCGAAGAGTGAGGGCCCGTATTTCCGGGCGCTGCGATCCGGTTCGGTCCGCTTCCTGACCTCTTCTTCGAAATACAAGGTTTACCAATATGGCGCGCGTTACATTAATGGAACGCGAGGGTTGTCCTGCCGCAGCCCCCGGTCCCGTGCGGTAGGCAGCCCTCGCGTTTCTCTCTGGAGCTCGTGCGCGAAGGGCAAGGACCCGATCCGGCCCCTGAGTAGCCTTGGCCTGTCACATTGTGCGGGGCGTATTCGAGATACGCGTGATGGAGTCGACACGGAGCTGAAGGGGCCCGATGAGTCCATTCTTCGATGACCTCGAGGAACAGCTGCGTAAAGCCGCCCGCGTCCGTGCCGCCGGCAAACGGCAAGAGCCGGCACGTCGCGGAGAAAGGCCCGTGCGGGCCGGCCTTCGGGCCGCGCCAGTCCTCGCGGCGATCGTCGTCGCGCTGGCCGTCGTCGGGGGAGCGCTGCTGCTGGCGCACGCGGGCACGCGGCGGCCGCTCGCGTCCACGACTCCTCCCGCCGGCGGGGGTGTCGGCGCGATCATCGCCAACACGCCGAAACGACAGTTGGTCCGCGAGCTGGCCTACATCTCCGCGGCCACCCGCGAAACGCTGCGCTCGCCAACCTGCAGGCTCGATCAGCCGACCGGCGTATCAATCGTGCACGGCTCCCCGAGCCAGTCACTGACGTCTGTCCTCGCCGTCCTCAATCGGCCGCGGACACCGGCCGACCGGCTGAACCCGGAGCTCTTGGCGGGTACGCCGGACGTTTACGCCGGCCATCTCCGGCTCGCGCTGTCGGCCGGCGGGGCCTCGTATTTCGTCGTCCCGGCGCGTTACGACCGCTCGGCATGGCTGCCGTCCGATCGTTGCTTCGACATGCAGCTCGCCGCGCTCCGTGCCTATCTGCCGCACATCA
>DATNKY010000682.1:0-2924 GCA_035603155.1 Solirubrobacteraceae bacterium | reverse complement strand
CCCGCCGACGATCGAGCACGGATACGAGGCGGGATCGTCCGGATAGAAGACGCCGTGCGGCCGCAGCTCCTCGTTGAGCTTGAGCATGTTGATCCCGGTCCCGACCGTCACCGTCCTGTTGGTCAGATCGATCTCCTTGATCTCGTCCATCAGCTTGACGTCGACGAGGATGCCGCCGCGCAGCGGCACGGCGCCGTCGGCCAGCCCGGTCCCGCCGGCGCGGGGGACGACCGGGATGCGGAGCCGGTTGGCGAGCTTGACGACCCCCGAGACCTGCTCGGCGGTGGTCGGCAGGACCGCGACGTCCGGCAGGAACTCCGACCAGCGGTGGACCGGGAACGGAGCCGGCGTACGCGTGCGGTTGACGCGCGAGCTGATGTTGGGCAGCACCCGGCTGTCATCGCCGATTATCTGCCTGAGCTCGTCGATCACGCGATCGTCGATCGCGGCCTTGGTCGCGATGCTCATCGTGCTCCCTCCTGCGCGACGGCCGGCGTTCCGCTCGAGCCGCCGACCTCGATCCCGGCCGCCTCGGCGACGATCTCGAACAGGTCCATGACCGCGATCCCCTGATCGGCTCCGGCCGCCGACAGCGGCCGCTCGGACCATGGACAGGCGCTGATCAGCGTGTCGACCTCGAGCTCGGCGGCGCGGGAGACGCGCCGCCGACTGATCTCGGCGGTCAGCTCCGGTTTTTCGACCGCGAGTCCTCCACCGGCGCCGGAGCAGTAGGACCACTGTGTGACGTGATCGACGTCGAGGAACGTCAGCCCCGGCACCGCGCGCAGCAGCATGCGCGGCGCCTCGTGGACGCCCTTGCGCTTGTTGAGCCGGCAGGGGTCGTGGTAGGTGACCGTCCGCTCGATCGGGCGATCGAGCTTGAGCCTGCCGTCCCGAACGAGCTCGGCGACCACGTCGATCGCGAGCACGATCTCGAACTCGTACCCGTCACCGAAGTAGCTCGGGTAGTCCTCGGTGAAGGCGACGTAATCGTGTGGGTCGGCGGCGATGATCCGCTTCGCGCCGACCGCGCGCCAGTCCGCGACGTTGTGCTCGGCGAACGAGCGCGCCTTCTCGACGTAACCCATCTCCGCCGCCGGGCCACCGCAGCACCACTGCTCGCGCATCAGCCCGAACTCGACGCCGCCGGCCTTCAGCAGCTGGGCGATCGCCCGCGCGTACGAGGTCCGGTAGAAAGCCGCCTCGCAGTCGACGAACAGGACCGTCTCGCCGCCGACCGGGAGGTCGAGACCGGCGGCCCAGTCGGCCACGTGCTCCTGCTCGATTGGAATCTCTCCCAGCACGGGCTCGCTGTGCGCGTCGACGAGTCGCTCGATCCAGCGCTTCCACTCGGGCTGCTCGTTGCCCGACTCGACCATCAGCGCCCGCATCGCCTTGACCACGTCCACCGTGCGGGTGCGGTAACGGTAGAAGTCGCCCGTGAACAGCGTGTTCGGGCAGCGCAGCTCGCAGCCGCCGCACTGCGTGCAGTGCACGTAGTCCTCGGCGACGTCCTCGACGTCGAGCAGCCCTTTCTCCATCGCGACGACGTTGGCGTGAAACGCGGTCGGGCTGTGGTTCTCGTTGTGAGTGACCTGCATGACCGGGCACACCTCGCGGCAGAACTTGTGCCCCGACGAGTAGCAGCTGTAGGCCGCGTCGCGCCAGCGCTCGACGAACTCCGCGCTCAGCTCCCCGTCGCCGTTCGAGGACTTCCTGCCCGCACCGTCACCGAGATTCTCCGCCATCTGTGTCCCTCTCCTCGTCGCTGACAGGCCGGGATTGGGCGGCCCGCTGACTACGGCACCAGCATCTTAGGCTCGACGGCCGCCCCGCGTTATGCTGCCCGCGGTGCCGCCGGGGGGAGGCGTCCTACTGCGCGATAAAAGGGAGACCGATGAGGCGGATCAAGGCAATCGTGTACGGCGTTGGAGCGATGAACTCGGTCGCCACGCGAATGATGCTCGAAAAGGGCGTCGACATCGTCGGTGCACTGGCGCGCAGTCCCGAGAAGGTCGGTCGGGACCTCGGGGATGTAGCCGGGCTCGGCGTTCAGACCGGCGTCCTGGTCGAGGACGATCCCGAGCGCGTGCTGTCAACGCGCGAGGCCGACATCGCCGTGATCGCCGTCGCGAGCTACATGATCGACATGTACGAGCACCTGTATCGGTGCGCCGAGCACGGCGTCAACGCGATCACGATCTCCGAGGAGGCTCTGTATCCGTGGAACACGTCGCCGATGCAGACCGCCGAGCTCGACGCGCTCGCCCGCCGCAACGGCGTCACGATCACCGGCACCGGCCACCAGGACGTCTACTGGGTCAACCTCGTCAGCATGGTGCTCGCCACCGCGCACCGGATCGAGAGCGTCACCGGGAAGGCGAGCTGGAACGTCGACGACTTCGGGCCCGAGGTGGTCAGCGATCAGCGCGTCGACACGACCGTCGAGGACTTCGACAAGTGGCTGGCCGAGACCGCCCGCCCGCCGAGCTTTGGCCGCAACACGCTCGGCGCGCTCGTCGAGGATCTCGGCGTGACGGTCGCCGAGCAGTCCACGACCACGCGTCCCGAGATCGCGCAGCAGCCGGTGCAGTGCAAATCGCTGGGGCTGACCGTCGAGCCGGGCAAGGTGATCGGTTTCACCGACGTCGATACGGTCGCCACCAACGAGGGGATGAAGCTCACGTTCGAGATGACCGGCCGCCTCTACATGGAGGGCGAGGCCGACGTCAATGACTGGACGGTGACCGGCGAGCCCGAGCTTCATCTGTCAAACCCCGCCGTGCCGACCGGCACGACCACGGTCACGCAGCTAGTCAACCGCATCCCCGACGTGATCAACGCGCCGCCGGGGTTCGTCACGGTCGAGAAGCTGCCCCGGCCGCGCTACCGGACCTACCCGCTCGGCGCCTACGTTCGCGACC
>DATNKY010000093.1:0-2511 GCA_035603155.1 Solirubrobacteraceae bacterium | reverse complement strand
CAGCCAGGCCGTGGCCCTCGCCAAGGCGCACAAGCCGACCGCGGCGGCCAACCTGACAACCGGCGCCGCCAACGACGCCGCCGACGCTCTGACGACCGCGGTCCAGAACGCCAGCCAGGCGATCTCGAACGCCAACGCCAGCGCCGCTGCCTCGAGCGCCAGCAGCTCCAGGACGCTGATGCTGGTGATCGCGCTGATCGCGCTGCTCACCGCCGGCACCATCAGCGTCACGCTCTCGCACGACTTCAGCCGCCGGATCAATCAGCTGCTCGACGGGATCGAGAGCCTCGACGCCGACGCCCTGGCCGAGCTCGAGACCGGCCTCGCCGCGATCGCCCACGGAGACCTCACCCGCGAGATCCGGCCGGAGATCGAGGAGATCGACACCACCCGCGAGGACGAGATCGGCGAGCTGACCCGCACCTTCAACGGGATGGTCGAGAAGACCCACGCCAGCGTCGCGGCCTACAACACCACCCGCGCCAACGTCGCGACCATACTCCGCGAGATCTCGAGCACTTCCGAGCAGCTGTCGCTGTCCTCGCAGCAGATGGCCAACACTTCCGAGGAGGCCGGACGGGCCGTCGGCGAGATCGCTCAGGCGGTCAGCTCGGTCGCGGCCGGCGCCGAGGACCAGGTCCGCTCGATCGCCGAGGCGAAGCTCCTCACCGACGAGGTGGCCATGGCCTCGCACGCATCGGCCGACGGTGCCCAGCAGACCGCCGAGGCGGCGGCTGCGGCGCGCGACCTCGCCGAGCAGGGCGCCCAGGCCGTGTCCCAGGCGACCGAGGCGATGCAGGCGGTCCGCGACTCGAGTGCGGAGGCGAGCAGCGCGATCCGCTCCCTCGACGCCAAGAGCGAGCAGATCGGCGAGATCGTCGACACGATCACCGGGATCGCCGAGCAGACCAACTTACTCGCGCTGAACGCCGCGATCGAGGCCGCCCGCGTCGGCGAGCAGGGCCGCGGCTTTGCCGTCGTCGCCGAGGAGGTGCGCAAGCTCGCCGAGGAGTCGCAGACCGCGGCGTCCTCGATCTCCACCCTGATCCAGGAGATCCAGCACGAGACCCGCCACGTCGTCGAGGTCGTCGAGGACGGCGCGCGACAGAGCGAGGACAGCGCGACCACCGTCGAGCAGGCCCGCGAGGCATTCGCGCGCATCTCGGCCGCTGTGCAGGATGTCGGCAGCCGCGTCGAGCAGATCGCCGGGTCGATCCAGGAGATCGCCAGCGCCGGCAGCCGCGTGCAGGACAGCATGACCTCGGTGGCCGCGGTCGCCGAGGAATCGAGCGCCTCGTCTGAGCAGGTGAGCGCCTCGACCCAGCAGACGAGCGCCTCGACCGAGGAGATCGCCGCGTCCGCGACCGAACTCGCTCGCACGGCCGAGGAGCTCGAGCGGCTCGTCGGCAAGTTCACGCTCGCCTAAATCGGACTTCCGATCCAGGCATACCGCGCCGGGTGCGGACCCAGTGTCCGTGCCCGGCGTGACTCGTTAATGAGCTGCCCTAAACACGTGTCGGCAACCACTAAAGGATCGCGCTGGCAGGCCGATTCATGGGAGGACTCGATGGATCGAGTCGTAACCGAGCCCAAGGAGGGCGCGCCTTTCACCGGACCCCACATGTCCCTCCTTGACACCACCCAGCAAGCCCTCGAGTCCGCGATGAGCGGCTCGATGCTCCAGCAGACGCTGCTGACGAACAACCTCGCTAACGCCGACACGCCGGGCTATCAGCCCGAGGCAGTGAACTTCCAGTCGACGCTCGCGAACGCGCTCCAGTCCGGACAGTCGCCCACCTCGGTCACCTACCAGCCTTACTCGGTCGCGCAGTCGACCGGCCCCGACGGCAACGGGATCAGCCCCGAGCAGCAGGAGGCCGCGCTGTCGCAGAACGGCCTGCTGTACGAAACGCTGACGCAGGTCGCGGCTCAGCGCGAGTCGATCCTCGAGAGCGCGATGGGCGTAGGTCAGTCCTGATGAGCTTCTTCGACGCGATCAGCATCGCCGCCAGCGGACTCACCGCCGAGCGCACGCGCATGGACGTGACGTCCGAGAACCTGGCCAACGCCGACACCACCCAGGGCGCGAACGGGCAGCCCTACCAGGAGCAGGAAGTCGTCCTGCAGCAGGCCGGCGGCGGCTTCAGCGCCGCGCTCTCAAACGCAATGGGCTCGGTCCCGGGTGGCACTTCGCCGATCAACGGCAGCGCCGCCGGGGGGGTCGAGGTCGCGGGGATCGTCAGCAGTCCCACGCCCGACCAGTCGGTCTACGACCCGAGCAACCCCTCGGCCAACGCCCAGGGCTACGTGAAGATGCCGAACGTCAATCCGGTCAACGAGATGGTCGACATGATCGACGAGTCGCGGTCCTACGAGTCCGACGTGACCGCGATGAGCACCGCCAAAGAGATGTACGAGAAGACCCTGGATCTGCTGAAGTGATTCCAGCGATCTCAGGAGCCGTCGGGCCGATCGGCCCGAGTGAATGGAGCGTGGGCGGGGTCGGCTCGG
>DATNKY010000291.1:0-2792 GCA_035603155.1 Solirubrobacteraceae bacterium | reverse complement strand
CGCGATGACCGGCGTGCGGTCTCCGACGGCATTACCAAGACGGAGCTCCGGAACTACGTATGGCTGATCGTCGCCTCGGTGACGAGACGCGCGGTGTGGACGATGCTCGCCACCGCCGCTTCGGGGTCGAGGCCATAGACGTCGGTGAGAGTGAGGACGGCCTCGGCGCTGATGACGACAGCGAGGTCGCGCCGCAGCTGCTCGAGCGCGGCCGGATCGATGCCGTCGTGCACGGAGAGCGGCGCCAGCGCCTGATCGATGAGGGCGAAGCGATAGCCCGGCCGGACCTTTCGAGCGGTGCCGTGGGCGATCGAGACGGATATGAGCGCGCGGATCGCGCCCTGACGCTCGATCACGAGCTTCGCCAGGAGCTCGGCGGCGTAGGCGACCCGGGCGACCGGATCGCTGGGACCGGCGCCGGCCGCCAGAGCGGCGGCCGGGTCGGGCTCGACGCCGGCGAGCGCTTCCTCGAGCAGTGAGGCGAGATCCGGGAAGTAGCGGTACGCGGTCGGTTCGGAGACGAGGGCCGCGCGAGCGACGGCCGGCATGTTGATCTCCGCGCCGGCCGTGATCAGCTCTTGACAGGCCGCGATGATCGCGGAGCGCGTGCGTCGCTTCTGGTTGACCCGGCCCCCCTCGTCGAGCGTGCCACTCATTTATTGCTCCCGTTGGCGCGTACCATTTGTGGAGGTTGACTCTCGTCATGATAGTCAACTTGCATAACGAGTGCCGGTGCGCTACGGTCCTTCGTGATAGTCAACTCTCACGAAACGGAGCCACGCATGTCTGAGGCGTCGATCGTTGGACCCCAGGGCGGAGAAGTCGTCCTCCCAGGTCCCGTCCAGGTCCGCATGGTGCAAGATGGAAGCGGCACCGCCCATCGCCTCGCGGTCGCCGTTCTCACCGTCCCTCCGCGTACCGATGGGCCACCGCCCCACTGGCACAAGAAGCACGACGAGACCTTCTACGTGATCGCGGGCACCGCGCGATTCACCGTCGGCGACACCCAACACGAGGCGCCCGCCGGGACGTTTGTCTCGGTGCCCATCGGCGCCGAGCACACCTTCGCCAACGCCGGCGACGAGCCGGCGATCATCCTCAACACGTTCACCCCCGATCTCTACGTCGGCTACTTCAGGGACCTCGCCAAGCTGGCGGCGTCGGGCGAGATGACCCCCGAGGCGATCCTCGCGGTGATGTCGCGCTACGCGACCTACCCAGCAGGCATGCCCGCGCCGGACGAGCCAGACGCGACGTGATCACGCGACTGACGACGACACCGACTAAAGGCACGACATGACGACGAACACCAGGAGCGGCTTCTATGCCGACGACCTCGAGGTGACCATCGATCAGCAGGGTGAAGGCCGACCCCTCCTGCTCCTGCACGGAGGCGGTGGGCCGCCCTCGATGGGGACGCTTCCCTCCGCTCTATCCGACGACTTCGATGTCATCGCTCCGGTGCATCCCGGGTTCGCCGGCACCCCGCGACCAGAGTGGTACACGGGAATCGACGACATCGCGCTGAGTTACCTGCAGCTGCTCGAGCAACGAAATCTGCACGACGTGCTGGTCGTCGGCTCATCGGTCGGCGGCTGGATCGCCTCCGAGATGGCGGTCCGCGAGCACGAGCGCATCAGCGGCACGGTGCTCCTCAACGCGGTCGGAATCAACGTCGACGGAATCGAGCTTGCCGACTTCTTCTCCCTCACGCCCCAGGAGCTGATCGCGTACTCGTTCCACAACCCGGCCGCCGCACCTGACCCAACGCAGCTTCCGCAGGAGGCGCGCGACATCCAGGCCGCCAACGCAGCGACGCTCGCGGTGTACGCCCGCGACCCGTACATGCACGATCCGAAACTGCGGCGACGGCTCGCCCTCGTCCCGACGCCGGTCGCGGCGATCTGGGGCGAGAGCGACCAGATCGCGCCCGAGCGCTACGGACGCGCGTACGCCGCCTCGTTCCCGAATGGCCGGTTCGAGCCGATCCGGGAAGCCGGACATCTTCCCCACCTCGAGCAGCCCGACCAGGTCCTCGAAGCGATTCATCGCTTTGCGGTTGAGACAACCCGCTCGGTTGGTTAGGGCGTCGAGGCGGCGACGAAGGTGTGCCCGGCGCGCGCGCGGCGGGCCAGATAGACGGCTGTGACGACCGGTCCGAGGACAACGAACACGAGCAACGCGGCGTGCAACGCGGATGTCGCTGCGCTGGGTCCGCCGCTGGGTGTGCAGTGCACGGCCGCGCGTCCGACCGCTCCGGTCGACGGATTGACCCCGGTCAACGTCTTACAGCGCCTAATGGTGCCGGTCAGCACAACGACAAGCAGCGCGGTCGCAATGCCGCCGGGAACGATCAACGTCCCGATCAGCTTTTCGCGAGTCGTCCACAGACGCGAGGTCCAGAGCAGGACGAGCCCGACCAGCCATCCCACTCCGAACGCAAAGCCGCCGAGCACAAGCAGGATCACCGCGGCCCACTCGCGCCAGCTGCGCCGATCGATTGGTCCAGGCGCAGAGGGCTGCTCCGCTTCGATGATGTCACCGGGTGGACCGAGCCGCTCGAGCACTTCGAGCGCCTCGTCGTCAGATGCGCCGGGCGGGATCGCCTCGGCCAGATGTCCTTCGATCTCCACCACGAGCTCGCCGAGACGCTCGGGCGCCAGCCGACGGCCGGCTTGCCGCAACCGTCGCACGTAGTCCTCGGCGAACGGATGCAGGGCGTGCGGGCTCATGCGGGTGCCCCCAACTCGATCAGAGCATCGACCGAATCGCGAAACCGCGCCCACTGGCTT
>DATNKY010000662.1:0-2439 GCA_035603155.1 Solirubrobacteraceae bacterium | reverse complement strand
CGCCGCTACCGCCACCTGAGCCGCCGCGAGGTCTTCGACGGCCACCCCCAACGAGCGGAACAGCGTCAGCTCGTCGTCGTCGCTGCGACCCGGCGCCTTGCCGGCCAGCAGCTCGCCGAGCTCGCCCCGGACGTGCTCCTCGCCGGAGATCGCCCCCTCCTTGATCGCCAGGATGAACTCGCCGGCCTCGTTTCGCAGCGACTCGCGACTGTCGCAGTACAGCGCCGCGGCGGCGACCGTCTGCACCTGAATCTCGCGAGCGCTCGGCTGGCTTGCGCCGACCGCGTTGACGTGCGTACCCGAGGCCAGCCAGGAGTGCTCGAGCACCGGCTCGGTCGAGCTCGTCGCGACGACCACGACGTCGGCGCCCTCCACCGCCTCGCGGGCGCTTGCTGCAACCGTCGCGCCCGGCTCGGAGTCGGCGACCGCCTGGGCGTGCTCCGGGGTCGGCGCGTAGACCCTGGCCTCGCGCCAGCCACGCATGCCGCGGAAGGCGCGCAGGTGGGCCTTGGCCTGGACGCCCGCGCCGAGCACCGCCAGCACGGTCGAGTCCTCGCGGGAGAGCGCGCGGGTCGCGACTGCGGTGACGGCGGCGGTCCGGATCTCCGTCACGGCCGATGCGTTGATGACCGCGTTCGGGACCCCCGTGTCGTGGTCGAACAGGGTCACGATCCCCTGGTGCGCGTCCAGACCGCGGGCCGGGTTTCCGCGCATCAGGCAGATCGCCTTGAGCGCGAACACGCCCTGACCGCCGTCACCGGTGCCGGACGAGTACGCGGGCATCAGCCCCATGAACCCCGGAGCGCCGGGAGCGATCATCACCGAGCGCAGCGGGAAGTACGCCTCGCCACGCCCGTGCGCGGTCAGCACCGCCGCCATCGCCCGCTCGCACTCCTCCGGTTCCAGCGCCGCGTGTACGTCGTCGTGGCTGAGGATCAACACGCTCATCTTTGGAAGATAACCCCCACTTGGTCTCGTTCTGTTGGCGTCAACGGCCGCTCGAGCGCCTCGCGCAGCGGCTCCAGGTGTGCGGGACGCCCCGGCCCGATCACGACCTGACCGATCCGCTCGTCAGCGAGCAGCCAGGCGAGCGCGACGCCCGCCATCGACGTGCCGCGCCGGTCGCCGAACGCCCGCAGCGCGTCGAGCGCGTCAAACGTCCACTCGTTCATCAGGTGTTCGTAGGGCTCGGGACGCTGGGTCATCCGCGAGCCGTTGGGGAACTGCCGGCCGCGCCCGTACTTGCCCGTCAGCCAGCCGCCGCACAGCGGGCTGAACACCGTGTAGGCGATTCCGTGGGCGGCGCATTGCGGGATCACCTCGGCCTCGTCGCCCCGCTCGAGCAGCGAGTAGCCGTTCTGGACCGCGACGGGTTTGCCGGCGGCGCGGGCGCGCTCGAGCTGCTCGGCGTTGAAGTTGCTGACCCCGTAGGCGTCGATCGAGCCGGCGTGCTTGAGCTGCTGGAGCGCGCCGAGCGTCTCGCGTAAAGGCGTGTCGGGGTCGTAGTCATGAGCGAGGTACAGCTCGACGTGGTCGACGCCGAGCCGCTCGAGGCTGGTCTGGAACTGGCGCGCGATCCGCTCGGCGCCGAGGCCCGAGTCGGCTCCTTCGGCCATCGGGTTGAACGTCTTCGTCGTCAGCGTCGGATGGATCCCGCGTGAGGCGATCCAGCGCCCGATCGCGCGTTCGCTGTTGCCGGCCCCGTACGCGTCGGCGGTGTCGAAGTGGGTCAGGCCCAGCTCCCGGGCCGCGTCCATCACCGCCATCGCCTCGTCGTCGCTCATCCCGCGGCCGACCCAGTCCAGCGACGACCCGATGCCGCCGAAGTTCCCGCACCCGAGCGCCACGCGCGGGAGCGAGAGGCAAGAGTTGGTCAGCGGCCGGGTTTCGATCTCGAGCGGGCGGGCGGCAGTCACGACATTGAATATTTGATCAACTTTCGCGGCCGGGTTGCAACTGGCCGGCGCCCAGCCGCGGAAACTGCGGTTCCCTTGGGGATTTTGGACTCATAGCGACCAAGATCCCCAAAGGTCCCGGCTCGGGGCCGCTCAGCCCGAGACCGCTTCGAGCTCCGGCGTGACCGGCTCGCGGACCCGGTGGCGCACGACGGCCTTGCCGCCCTCGCCCGCGGAGCAGACGATGCCGATGAACGACCACGGCTCGTCGGGCGCGGTGGTCGGGAGCAGCTCGACACGCTCGAGCATCACGCGCAGCACCACGTCCATCTCCATGTGGGCGAAGCTCGCGCCAATGCAACGACGGATGCCGCCGCCGAACGGGATCCACGAGTACGTGTCCGGGAGCTTGTCGACGAACCGGTCGGGATCGAAGCGATCCGGGTGAGGGAACAGGGCCGGGTCGTAGTGCGTCAGACAGGCGGCCAGCAGGATTCGCACCCCGGGCGCCAGCAGGTGGCCGTCGAGCTCGAACGGCTGGCGG
>DATNKY010000348.1:0-4696 GCA_035603155.1 Solirubrobacteraceae bacterium | reverse complement strand
AGTCGCGCGCGAACTTCAGCAGGTCTCCGTTACTCGAGAAGCCGCGTCCCAGCTGCGAGCTCAGCCGCGGGAGCCGGCAGCGGCTGGCCAGCAACAGCCGCGTCGACCCAAACGTTCCCGCGGCGAGGATCACGACCTTGGCGCGCACCGTGCGCTCCCGCGCCCGCGAGCGGTCGAGCAGCTCGAGATCGCTCTCCTGCTGTTCGGCCTCGGCCCGCTGCTCGACACGCTCTCGCGCTCCGATCTGCTGGCGGTAGCGCACCTCGTAGCCGCCTTCCGGGATGGGACCGGCGATGTCGAGCGCCTCGCAGCACGTGCGGATCTCCTTGCGCCCATTCGGGTACGCGACGAACTCGCTGAGAAAGTTGTAATCGAGCGTGTTCTTGGCGCCCTCGTTGCAGCCGAAGTCACAGTCGCCGCAGAGCGTGCAGGTACGCCGCGAGCGATGGTGAAGGTTGTCCGTGTCCACCTCGCCGGCGTCATCGAGCAGCGGCATTCCGGGCTGGGCCGGCTCGCCGTCGCCAGCGGCGAATGTCACAGCGATCGGCGCGAGCGCCGGCTTGAGTCCCATCTCCGCGAGCGCCGTCTTGAAGGCCTCGGTCTTCGGCACGGCGTACGAGCCGTACGGCATCTTTGTCGGACGGAGCTTGGACTCGACCGCTGCATAACCCTCCTGTAGCTCGTCATAGGAGATCGGCCACTCGCGCCAGTCGTTTGCCTGATCGGCGCCAAACGTCTCCGGAGGCTTTCGCAGCATCACGTTCGCGTACACCAGTGACCCGCCGCCTAGGCCGCTCGAGATCACGGCCGTCACGTGCGAGAACTTGAGCAGCTCGAGCAGCCCGTAGCGCTGCGAGTCAGGATCCCAGACGCCATCGCGCATCTCCCACGGCGTACGCGCAAACGAGCCGGGCGGATACGGCATCCCTCGCTCGAGCACGAGCACGTCCTCGACGCCGAGCTCCGCCAGGCGGTGAGCCGCAACCGAACCACCGAAACCCGAGCCGATCACGACCGCGTCAAACCGGTCTGGGTCACGCTCGTCCATCAGCGGGTGACCTCCAGGTTCTCGACACCGGCGCCGCCGGGACCGTTGTCGAATGCCGCCTCGATCAGCGTCGCCTGGTCGACGACGAGGCCCATCCCGATCTCCTGCGCCAGCTCCCGGGCCTCGCGGGCGAGCGCGACGATCTGCTCGCTGTCGTCCTCGCGGCCACGAGCCCGCAGCGCGCGCGCCTGGTCGAGCCTGGTCAGCGCGACGCATGGCAGCGCCCGCGCGCTCTGGCTCTGCTTGCGCGCCGCCGCGATCTGCTCGAGCGCCAGCTCGAAGTCCCCGGCTACGGTCGCGAGGCGGCCGAGCGACCGCTGCACCGGCCACAGCGCGAACGCTCCGGGTGACACGATCCAGCGTCCGCTGTAGGGCTCGAGCCATTCGAACAGGTCGCTGGCCCGCTGGCGGTCTTCGAGCTCAGAGGCGACGTAGGCGGTCAGTCCGAGCATCACGATGTGGGAGCTGTCACGGGGAAAGCCGGCCTGCCCGCGCGCCGTCAGACGCTCGAGCTCCTCCCGCGCCTCGTCGCGGAGCCCAGCCTGAAGCAGCGCCGCCGCCAGCGCCGCGCGGAAGCCCACCATCTCCGGGTGCGCGGACACCACGGCGCGCAGCGCCGCCTCGAGCTCGGGGAGCCTGCCCTGGTGCAGACGCAGCATCACCAACTGCGCGACGCCCGCCACCTCCGCCGCCGACCCGTGGACGTTGCGTCCGATCTTGCCCGCCTCCGTGTTCAGACGCTCGGCCTCCTCGAACCTCCCCGCGCCCCCGGCACGGATCGCGTGTTGCAAGGGCTGGAAGACCATCGCTCGCGGCTGCCTGAGCTCCTCCGCCATCTGCGATACGCGCGCGATCTCCTGGTCGACGATGGCGAAGCGGCCGAGTTCGAGCAACACGCTGATCCGCCAGTTGCGGGCCAGGACCTCGAGCTCTGAGTCGCCGAGCTCCTGGCTGAGCGCGATCAGCTCCTCGGAGATTCCGATGTCGTCGCGCCCCGAGTCCGGGCCCCAGCGGGCCAGCAGGTATCGACTCAGCACGTAGGCGAGCGTCTGCGTCGACTCTCGGTTCCCGAGACGCTCGTGCTCGGAGCGCGCCAGCGCGAGCGCCTCGTCGACGAGCGCCATCCGGCGCTCGAGCTGATCGCTCCAGTGCAGCGCAGCGGCGAGGAAACCCTTGGCGCGTGCGAGCAGGCCCACGTCGTCACTGTCCGCCAGATACTCGACGGCGCGCTCGGCGAGGCCGACGAGCTCCGCGTCGTAACCGGCAGTCAGTCCCCAGATCCCGAGCGCCAGCGTCGCGTGACCGAGCGCGATCGCGTCGCCGCGGGCGAGCGCGACGTCGGCCGCCGCCTTGAGAGTCGCCCGCGCACCGTCCGTGTCCCCGGCGCGGGTCTGCGCCTCGCCCAGTGACTGCAGCAGCGCGAGCCGCCGATCTCCGTCCGCGGGGCAGAATGCCAATGCCCGCTCGTAGAGACCGACGGCCTGGTCATAGGCATACGTCGCCACGGCCCGGTCTCCCGCGCGCGTCGCGTACTGCACCGCCCGTTGCGAATCGTGAAGCGCCGCCGCCTCCAGGAAGTGGTGCGCGACCTCGGCGAGCCCCTCCCCGCTCGCCGTGTCATAGCCGCGTTCGAGTGCCCTTCCGACTGCATCGTGATACGCGGCGCGGGCCGAGGCACCGAGCGCGTCGTACAGCGTTGCCTGGATCAGCCCGTGGCGAAATGCGTAGGCGTCGGGCGGGTTGTCGAGCGTGCGCACCAGGCCCAGTCGCGCCGCCTCGTCGAGCAGCTCGAGCAGCGCAGGCCCCGATGTCGATCCAGCCGCCGCGACGATCGTTGCGCGGAACCGCTCACCGGCGACCGACGCGAGATCGAGCACCTGACGGGCCTCGGGCGACAGCAGCGACAGCCGCGCAGTGATCGCGTCGCGCACCCCGGCCGGCAGCGGCAGCGTGCTCGACACGAGCGCGCGGTCGTCCTGGAGTTCGCCGGCGTCGAGCAGGCTGAGCAGCTCTGTGATGAACAGCGGGTTGCCGGCGGTCACCGCGTGGATGCGGGCAACGGCCGCCTGCGCAGGCACGACACTCTGGCGCAACTCGATCAGGCGTCCGACATCACCGGGCGCCAACCCCTGGACCGCGATCGAGCGCAGTGGGCGAACGAGCTCGTTGAGCTCGGGGATCGTCCGAGCTAGGCGGTCGATGTCGACGTCGCGATGGGTGCCGGCGATCAGGATGCGGTCATCGCCGATCGAATGGGAGATGAACGACAACGCAAGCAGCGACGCCTCATCGGCCGCTTGGAGGTCATCGAGGACGACCAGCAGCGCCGAGCGAGCGGCCGCCGCTCGCAGCAGCGCCAAGACGGCGTCGTAGACGTGGAATCGTCCCTCGACCACGCCCTTGAGGTCGACGTCTCGACCATCGATCTCGAGGTCGGGGGCGATCATCCGCAGCCACCCGGCGCGAGCGCCGATCGATCCGAACAGCTCGCCGGCGTCGGGCCAACCTGCGATCGCGGACACGACCTGGATCCAGTGCCAGTACGGCGGGGCGGCCTCGGCGCTGAGCCCAACGCCCCAGACCGTGGGCACGCCGCGCTGCTCTGCCTGGTCTGACAGCGCACGTGCCAGCGTCGTCTTGCCGATCCCCGCCTCGCCGGCCAGCAGTACGACGCCGCCCTGACCCGTTATCGAGTCGTCGAGCGCGCTGACGAGCTGCTCTGACTCGGCCAGCCGGCCGACCACCATCCGCCTGCGAGTCGGAGGGCGCCCGCCAGCGGCCGGAGCGTGCGGCGCTCCCGGCCGTCCCGGCGCTCCCGGCGCTCCCGGCGCTCCGGGCGCTCCCGGCCGTTCCGCGGCTCGCGGGCGAGACACCGGCGTTCCCTTCAGCGCCTCCGCGGCGGCGCTGGCCAACTCGACCGCGGAGCCGAGGCGGTCGGCGGCCGCCTTCGCGAGCGCCGACTCGATCACATCGTCGAACGCGGCCGGAAGCTCGGGCCGACACTCAGTGATCCGCGGCGGTGAGGCCTCGAGGTGCGCGTACAGGACGGCGACCTCCGAGTCGCGCGGGAACGGGACCTCGCCGGTCAGGCATTGGTACAGCAGGCATCCGAGTGAGTAGATGTCGGCGCGGGCGTTGAGCCGCTCACCACGAATCTGCTCGGGCGCCATGTAGTGGACGGTTCCAAGCGGCCGCTCGGTCGGCGAGACCGTGCTGTCGCCGAGCCGCTTTGACAGGCCGAAGTCCCCCAGCCAGGCGTGTGGACCCGGCTCGGCGCGACGCTGTTCGGAAATGAGCACGTTGCTGGGCTTGACGTCGCGGTGGATCAGGCGAACCGCGTGCGCGGCCTCTAGCGCGCCGGCGACCTGGGCCACGATCGAGATCGCGGTCTCGGGTGTCAGGCCCCGGTTGCGACGGATCATCGCCTGCAGGTCGCTCCCGGGGACGTACCTCATCGCGATGTAACAGACGCCCTCACTCTCGCCCGCGTCGTAGATCGGGACGATGTTCGGGTGCTCGAGGCTGGCGGCCAGCGTCGACTCACGCAGGAACCTGTCACGGGCCACGGCGTCATCCGCGAGGTCGGGAGCGAGCACCTTGAGTGCCACATCTCGCTCCAGTCTGAGCTGCGTCGCTCGATAGACCGTA
>DATNKY010000396.1:0-3375 GCA_035603155.1 Solirubrobacteraceae bacterium | reverse complement strand
GCGTAGACGTGCCGCGCGCCCGCTTGGGCGGCGGCGATTGCGAGCACGCCACTGCCGGTGCCAATGTCCAACACGACGTCCTCGGGTCGCACCGCTTCGCGCAGCGCGGCGATGTAGTCAGTCGTCCGGCGGTCGTCGTGGAGCATGCGCGCGTGCTCAACCGGATCGGCCCACCCCCTCGTCAGGACGCGATCGACGGCCGACGGCACGAGCGCGCCCTCCTCGATCAACATGTTGATGACGCTCATCGTTGGCACGAAATCGGTCGAGCCGTTGCTCTCGCTCTCGAGCTGTTCGATCGCCGCTCCGAGGCTAAGCGGCCGCGCGAACATCGACAACGTCGCGAACCCGCCGGGACCCGCGTCGATAATCGTCCCATCCGGCGCATCGACGAGGACGTGACCAGCAGGATCCAAGCGGGTCCGGACCCCTGGCGCGAGCCGCAGGTGCGTTTCAGGCGACAAGTCAGCCTCGGGCACGGTCTGGAGACCTCTGTTGCCTGTCACTCCGTGGACATCGCGACTTCCATGGTGCTGGTGGCCAAACGCTGACTATCGCGCCGGTCGACACGGCGCTCGTGACTGTGGCCGGCGATCAAGCTGGGACGATCACGCCACTGGCGCAGTCCGCGTCATGCTCCTGCCTCGGCCGCCTCGCGGTCCTCCTCGACCGCCGCGATCAGCGCCTGAGTCGGGATCCGCCCCGTGCTGATCAGCTGCCCGCCCGAATGGCGGATCGCCGATGCAAGCGGACCCGCCCACGTGTTCTCCCACACGAGCACGCCAGCCGTGCTCCCGGGCTCCAAGTCAGCGCCGACCCGCTCGACATCCTCCAAAGCCAGGACGAGCGACAGGTCCGCCTCCAAGGACCGCAGCTCGCCGACATCACCCTCATCGTGATCGCGCAACTCGGCCGCCTCCACCGTGCCGTCCATGGACTTCGTGACCATCACGAGATCGAGCACCCGTATCGCGCCGCTGTTCATCAGCTTCTTCAGCTCGTCGGCCATCGCACCCGAGAAGTTTGCCTTGTCCGCCGGAAACCCGACCACCATGTAGTCGACCGGCCCAAGCTGGTCAATATCGATATCGGCCATGTGTGCCCTCCGTCTGTCCCGTCCGGGTCGGCATCCACGCGCGCGCACCGATGCCACCGCGAGGGGCTGCTGACTGCCGGGTAGATTTGTCGACCGCTGAGCCTCACAGGGTCCACAGGGAGGGCCCCATCGAGCCAACACACACCCATCGCGTGTACTGGTCGCGAATACGCCGTCACCTCAAACCTGTTCGGACTGAGCGGCGGCAAGCCTACAACTGCCTTGGTGACCAGGGGTCACCCCATCCGGGTGATGAGCCCAACCTCAGACGAGACGGCTGGCCGGGGCGCCTCGCTCTGGACGGTCCGGTAGCCGACCGTTCAGTCATCCGCTCGTGCCGCAGGGGTCCCAGCAGGCTGACCACCGGATCGCAGCGACGACGAAAGCCGTCATCGCCGAAACCGTATCGGCGGGTCGTCATGCGCGAAACAGCCAACCCGGTCTTCATGGATGCGGCGCGTGGAATCCTGTCCGACTTGGGACTGCGAGTGGTAGAGCTCCTGCGTTACTGCGATAGGCTCGCCTCCAGGTTGTCGAGCGCAGCGGGCAGATCCTCGCCTACATCAAGCCCCAGCCGGAGCGAAATGGGTTGTCTTCAACTCCCTAGGCGAGGGCGCCGAGAAGGGCATCCACTGCGCCGCGCACAGGATCGAGCACATGAGCCACCACCTCACGATGCTCGCCTACGACATGAATGACCAGCTTCTGTCCTTCGGGCACGGCGCGCCGCTGCGACTACGAAACGAGATCGAGCTCGGCCTCAACAAGTCAAGTGGATCAAAGCGATCGAGGTTCGTCGCGCACTACTCAGAGGTCGGCAGCGCCTACGGCGGATATAACCAAGACCACGAATTCTTCGGCTACCGACAATCGATCTGAGGGAGAGCCCTTGAACAGCTGGACGATCACGAACCTCGATCTCAGGCCGCACTCGCCGGAGATCCTCGCCTCCACCGACGATGCGCGGGCGATCGCCCTGATGATCCCGGCAGGCGAGAGCTTTGACGATCACCAGGTGCACGAAAGCGCGTGGGTCACCGTGATCGACGGAGAGGTCGAGATCACCACGAGCGATGGAGGAAGCGTGATCGGCAGTACGGGTCTTGTGGTCGCCTTCGCCCCCAACGAGCGCCACGCTCTGCACGCCCGCTCCGACGCCCGCCTCCTGCTGCTGCTCATGCCATGGCCCGGAGTCGACCATCCCGGAGCGATGACGCTGGAGCAGAAGGCGAACGCCCGGCACGACGCCGCGGAGCACAGAGCGAACGCTTAACTGACTCTCGCTCATTGGGTTCGCGGGCTTAGTCAGGGGCTGCGTGGCCTATGGGCGCAGTGCTCCTTGAGGGATTCCGAGGATGTTCTCGGCGGTGTCGATGGCCATGTCGGACACGGGGGTGTAGTCGATTTTGGTTCGGATCGCAGCTTGGACGCTTGTGGCATCGATCAGCGCCATGATCTGCAGGGCGGCGGCGGCTGCGTCGGCCACGTGGAGATCGTCGCTGTCGTTGCCTGCGCGGATTAGCGTCTCGAGTCTTGTGAGCTGGGCTTTCATCTGCTCGGTTACGGCGTTGAGCAGTGCGGGTCGTCGCCGGCTGGCTTGCCATGCGTCGAGCCACAGCAGGCTGACGGAGTCGTGCCTGGAGTCCAGCCAGTCGCGTAGCAGTCGCGCGATCTGCTCGACGGGGGTCGCGGCCGTCTCGGCGTAGCTGAGGACCTCGTCGGTCTCGCGGGCGGCCGCGTGTGCAAAGGCTGCCGCGACGAGCTCGTCGGCAGAGCGGAAGTAGTGGTTGATGAGCCCGGGGAACACGCCGAGCGCGTCGGCGACGCGGCGGGCGGTCACCTTGTCGAGCCCGTCGGTGAGGGCGATGCTGGCTGCTGTCTGCATTATCTCGGTGCGGCGCGCCTCGGGAGGCTTTCTGCGGGCCGTGTTTGGGGGGCTTGACATCGCGCGTCGAATGTTATTGACTTGCGCACCAACAGCGGATTGGTGTTGTGACCAATAGGCGGGGATTGAGGGTTGCATGGCGGGGCGCGTCAGTGATGTCAGACGGTGGAGCGCGCGCACGGTCACTGATCAGCGCGGTGACTCGGGCGCCGCGATCCCCGCGGCCGGCTGGTGCGAACCGAATCGGTATCGAGATCCGTACAGGTACCGAAGGCGACGAGCGGTGCGGGGCTTACCGTCCGCGCCACGACACCAGCCCGGGCAAGTGAACAGAGGGGGCAGGCAGATGCGTGGTTACGAGGTGGTCCCACGACGCCGGGCGCGGGTCGTGATT
>DATNKY010000621.1:0-2119 GCA_035603155.1 Solirubrobacteraceae bacterium | reverse complement strand
GGCAAGGTGATAGGCGAACAGCTGCAGCGGCACCACACCCAGTACCACTGCGAGCAGCGGATCGGTGCGGGGCACGTAGAAGACGTGATCGGCGTAGTCGCCGATCTCCTCGCACCCGTCGGACGCGACGGCGAGCACCCTGGCGCCGCGGGCGCGTGCCTCGGAGAGATTGGACAAGAGCTTCGGCAGCACGCTCTCCTCGGTCGCAACGCAGACGACGGGTGTCTCTGGGCCGAGCATCGCGATCGGGCCGTGCTTCATCTCGCCGGCGGCGTAGGCGTCGGTGGGAACGTAGGAGATCTCCTTGAGCTTCAGCGAGCCCTCCATCGCCACCGGCAATCCGGCCAGGCGCCCCAGATAGAGGAAGAACGGGCTCCAGGCCAGTCGCTCGCCCAGCTCTCGCGCAGAGTCATCGGCCGAGCTGACCACATCCCTGATGCGTTCTGGGAGTAGCTCCAGCTCCGATTGGAGGCGGATCCGCTCGGCCTCGGGCAACGCTTCGTGCACACCGGCGAGCCGTAGGGCGAGCGCGTAGAGCACGACGACCTGGGCGACGAAGGTCTTCGTTGCCGCGACGCCCATCTCGATCCCCGCCCGGGTGAACAGCACCGCGTCACAGTCGCGCGTTGCCTGGCTTCCGACCGCGTTGGTCAGCGCCATCACCGTCGCGCCACGGGCTCGGGCGAGCCTCATCGCGGCCAGCGTGTCAGCGGTCTCACCTGATTGGGTGATCGCCAGGACGAGCGTGCCCGGCGCGATGATCGGATCCCGGTAGCGGAATTCTGAGGCGACCTCGACGTCGACGGGCACCCGCGCCCACCGTTCGATCGCCAGTCGTCCGGCGAGGCCGGCGTGGTAGGAGGTGCCGCACCCGACGACGACGATCCGGCTCACGGCGCGCAGCTGCTGATCGAACAGGCCCTCGTCCGCGCCGCCGACCCGGCTGGCGCGCCAGTGGGACAGGGTGTCGGCCACCGCGCCGGCCTGCTCGTGGATCTCCTTGAGCATGAAGGTCTCAAAGCCGTCCTTGTCGCAGCGTTCATCGTCCCAGTCGACCTCGGTCGACACGGGGCGGTGGGGCAGCCCTCCGGGCTCGGTCACGATGATCTCGTTGGCGCGCAGGACGACGATCTCGTCGTCCTGGAGGACCGCCACCTCACGCGTGTGGGCGATGAAGGCCGACATCGACGAGGCGATGAAATGCTCGCCGTCGCCGATTCCCACGACGAGCGGGCATTCGTGTCTGACGCCGACGAGCGTGTCCGGTTCCGCGTCGCACATTGCCACAAGGGCGTAATGGCCGGTGAGCTCGTCGAGCGAGCGGCGTACGGCGTCAGCCAGATCGCCGTCATAGTTCAGCGCGATCAACTGCGCGACAACCTCGGCGTCGGTGTCGGAGCTGCACTCGATCAGGTCGGCGGCGAGGCGCTGGCGCAGAGAGCGGTGGTTCTCGATGATCCCGTTGAGCACGATCCGGAAGTGTCCGCTGGCATCGGCGTGCGGATGAGCGTTGCGCTCGGTGACGCTCCCGTGCGTGGCCCAGCGGGTGTGCCCGATTCCGATCGACGGGCTGGCGAGCGCCGTTGCGGTCGACGCTGCACCTCCTTGCGCGTGCGCCGCCAGGGCGGTGTCAAGTGAATCGAGGTTGCCGACTGCGCGGACGCATTCGGTTCGCCCCTCCTCTCGCCAGGCGACCCCGGCGGAGTCATACCCGCGATATTCCAGGCGCTTGAGACCCGCGAACAGCACGTCCTGGGAGCGCTGAGCTCCGACATATCCGATGATTCCACACACAGCAGGTCTCCTTTTACAGGCCGTATCTCAGTGTCACCATTAGAGGCGGTGACAGGGGGACGGTCAATGGGCACGCGGAGCCATCGTCGTTCAGGGGCTGATCGCGCTATGCGCCGACGAGTACGCTGGTGGTCATGGCAGGCGACCACGTACGTGTGGTGGTGATCGACGACCACGATTTGTTCCGCGGTGGGCTGGTGCAGCTGCTGGAAGAGCGGGGCATCGAGGTGCTCGGCCAGGCCGGCCTTGCTGCCGACGGCATCCGGCAGGTGTGCGACCTCAATCCAGACGTGGCGTTGATGGACCTGACGATGCCCGGGATGTC
>DATNKY010000581.1:0-5490 GCA_035603155.1 Solirubrobacteraceae bacterium | reverse complement strand
CACATCGATCGGGACGCCGGAGGGAACGTTCTCGCAGAGCAACGCTGTCGCAACGATGAAGATGTCAGGGGCGGGTAATGCGATCAGCGGGACCACGCTTGAGTACGTGCCGACGTCTGGTGCCCCGGTTGACCTCACTGGTGGCGGCACGAGTCCGCCGAGCCGACGGTGGCGGGACCGAGCGTGACCGGCTGCGGCAGCGTCGATTTCACGGTCTCGCTTACCAGCGATGAGGGTCACGGTCGTCCGATCGAGCCCAAGTCAAAGCAACCTGAAGGGAGGCAGACGTGGAAGCACAGCCAACATCTCTGTACGAGCGACTCGGCGGCATCTACAACATCTCGTCTGTGGTCGACGATTTCATCGACCGGATTATGGTTGACGACAGGCTGAACGCGAACCCTCGTGTCGACGAGGCGCACCACCGAGTGTTGCCGCCCGGGTTTAAGTACCTGGTGACCGAACAGGTCGGCGAAGCGACCGGGGGACCGCAACGCTACACGGGTCGCTCGATGAAAGACTCGCATCGAGATCTCGTGATCACTGCGGATGAGTGGGGGGCGTTTATCGACGACCTCGGCCAGACGCTCGACAAGTTCGCGGTTCCGCAGCAGGAACGCTCAGAGTTGTTCGCGATCATCGACAGCACCAAAGACGACATTGTCGTCACAACGGCGACCTGAGCCAGACGCAGCTCAGCGGTTGGGGGTGGGTTGAGAGCGGGTAGCGCCAACGAATCACAAACGCCCCTGGAGCGGCTGGCGCGGCGGCCGTGCGCGGGCGCTGTTCGTCAAGCGTCGGACGCATCGGCGGACGGGTGTACCGGCGGGTTGAGACCGGCCAGGGGGAACTGTGGGAGACCTCGAGCCCGGTGCCGGTCGGGCATAGCCAGCTGCCACGTGCGTGAGTCGTGGCCGGCTGGTCGGGCTTTTCGCGCGCAGGTGTCGTGCGTTGGTGTCGCCGGCCGGCGGACTCGGGTTGGCTTTTGACCGAGCCGTCGTCAGAATCATCCACACGCCGCGGCCGGCGACACTGGAGCCTCTGGTTGCTGCTGGTGCCGTTCGCGGCGGTGCTTGATCCGGCGCTCTACGCGCACGACCACCCGCGGATAGCCGGCATTCCGTTCTTTGTCTGGTACCAGTTCGCTTGGGTGCTGCTCGCCGCCGGGATCACGGGCGTCGTGTACTTGTTGCGCTATCGGGAGCGCTAAGGGCCCGCCGGGCAATGGAGATCGCGGTCTTCGTCTTCCTGTTCGCGCTGATCACGGCGGTCGGTCTGTTCGCGGGACGCTGGCGCGCCGGGGACCTCTCGCAGCTTGACGAGTGGGCCCTCGGAGGCCGGCGCTTCGGGAGCTTCGTGACTTGGTTTCTCCAGGGCGGCAGCATCTACACGACGTACGCGTTCATCGCGATCCCGGCCCTTGTCTACGGTTCGGGCGCGATCGGGTTCTTTGCGCTCGCGTATTTGATCGTGGCCTACCCGGTTGCGTTCGTCTGCCTCCCGCCGTTGTGGCGGGTGTCACACGAACGTGGGCACGTCACCGTCTCGGACTTTGTCAAAGAGCGCTTCTCGAGCACCACCCTGGCGACCTTGGTCGCGCTCACCGGGATCGTTGCGACGCTCCCGTACCTCGCGCTCCAGGTCTATGGGATTCAGGTTTCGATCGCGGAGCTCGGCGTGCCGGTCGAGGTGTCGCTGACCCTGGCGTTCGTGATCCTTGCGGGTATCACGTACGTCAGCGGACTGCGCTCAGCCGCGCTGATCGCGATCGTCAAGGACGTGCTGATTTGGATCACCGTGCTTGTTGCGGTGATCTACATACCTATCCGCCTCGGCGGCTACTCGCACGTATTCGCGCAGATCGGCCCCGCCAAGCGCAACCTGCACCCGTCGGAGTTCGCCGGATACTCAACCCTGGCACTCGGCTCTGGGCTTGCGCTGTTCCTTTATCCCCACACGATCACGGGCTCGCTCAGCTCGTCCAGCGACAGGGTGATCGAACGCAATTGCGTGTTCCTCCCGCTCTACACGATCATGCTCGGGCTACTGGCCATCCTCGGCTACATGGCGATCGTGGCTGGGGTGCACCCGACCGCGGCCTACGGCGATAACAGCGTGATCCCTGCGCTATTTCAGAAAATGTTTCCGCCGGCGTTCGCCGGTTTTGCGCTTGCCGCGATCTCGATCGGCGCGCTCGTCCCGGCGTCGATCATGGCGATCGCGGCGGGGAACCTGTTTAGCCGCAATATCTACCGTGAACTGGTCACGCACCCACCGAGCCCCGCAACCGAGACGCGGATCTCAAAGCTCACATCGTTGACGGTCAAGATCGGCGCAGTCGCGTTCATCCTGGCCGTGCCGTCGACGTATGTCGTCAACTTCCAACTCGCGGGCGGCGTCTGGATCCTCCAAACGCTGCCGGCCGCCTTCCTCGCTCTGTTCTGCCCATGGCTCGATCGCCTGGCCACAATCGTCGGCTGGGTGGCTGGGATGGCGCTCGGCACCTACCTGCTCGTCGACACGAGCTTCCAGTCCTCGACCTACGCTTTCGATGTGCTCGGAATACGCGCACGCCTCTTCATCGGCCTCGTCGCGCTGGGGGTCAACCTTGCGGTCGTGTTGACTGGATCGGCACTCTCGTCCTTACTGGGCGGTCGGCGTCGCCGACCCCTCACCGCCCAAGGCCCCACCGCGTCGCCCACCTAGGCGTTGGCAGAGACGGTGCGGCTGCGCTCGCGGATCTCTTGTGCTCTTGAGCAGTTCCGACCGCGCTCGAGCCAATCGCGTCGCTGCTGGTCCCCCACGAAGACGGGGGCCTCGGTGGGCGGGCGGTGCGGCGACCGGGGTACCGCTCTCGGCAGGCCGAATGAGCAGTCGAACCGTTGCAGCCCCTGGCCGACGGTGCAGAAGTGAGCCGGGCAACCCGGCCGGCTACTGGCGCCCGATCAAAACTCGAGCACGATCGTCGCTTCGGCGGCGGTGCAGAGACGGCTGACGGTCCGAGGCCGTGGCACGGAGGTTGTCGGTTGGCGCGAAGACAAGAGGAGGCTGCTGGTTGGGAAGTTGCCCTACTGACCGGGACGCGGATGGGGCCGCCCGCGCAGCGCCCAGAGGAAGTAGAGCAACGCGCCGAGGGCCATGTATCCGGCGATGTAGGTCAGGTGGGCATCGTGCCCGCCCGCCTGCGCGATAAACCCGAAGCCGGCGATGGTGGACAGGCCGCCGCTGACGATCATCGGCAGCTGACCGCCTCGGGACCGGCGTCCGCGGATGGCGACGCCGAACTGGATCGCACCGGAGATCGCCGCCCACGCGCCGAAGCTCGCCAACGTTGCCCCGGCATCGGAGCCGAAGCCCGTCACTGCGATCGCGACGACCGCCGCCGTGCTGATGGCGGCGTTGACGCGGAGCATGTTTCGAGAGGCGCCTTCATACCTCGCCCCAGCGATGGAGGCGACCACGTCGATCAATGGGTAAGACGCGAGCAGCGCCGCCACCCCGACCGCGAGGTCGGAGGCCGTGGTGGGGACATCACCGCCGACGGCGATGATGAGCGCTGCTGCCCAGGCGAGGGCAAGCACCGCTCGGACGTTGGCGATGCGTCGCGCTTGGTCAAGTGGGCGGGACGCGCGGTGTGATTCATGCGGGGTGGCCGAGAGGGCAGACATTGCGAAGTCCTTGGGTAGAAGAGCCGAATCCAGGAGATAGAACAAGAACCATCGTTCTCTCTCTCTGCGAGAGAGCTAATCATGTTCGCCTCCGCGTGTCAAGAGCGAGCGTTCTCTCTTGTCGTATGATTCCGGTATGACCACCACCAGCGGCCGTACTGCGAAGCGCTCTGAGGCTCGCGAACGGCTGCTCCGCACGGCTTCGCAACTCTTCTATTCCGAGGGAATCTCCGGCGTCGGCGTCGACCGGATCGTGTCCGAGGGTCACGTCACGCTTGCGACCTTCTACCGCCACTTCCCGAGCAAAGAGCATCTCGTCATCAGTTATCTGGAAGGGGTGCACGAAGCGATCGCCGAGCAGATCACCGCGGTGATCGCGCAGACGCAGGGTCCGGAGGATGTGCGCGCGCTCGGGGAGCAGGTTGCGTTCGAGCTTGGGCAGAAGGGCTTCCGGGGTTGTGCGTTCATCAACGCCGCCTCGGAGTACGAGGACCCCAACAGCCCGGTCCGACAGGTCATCGCGAGCCACCGCCACTGGTACTACGACACGGTTCGGCAGGCGTTCGGCAGTGCCGGACACCCACATCCGGGCAATGCCGCGCGCCACTTCCTGATGCTCCGGGACGGCGCCATGACCGGTGGCTCTCTCGACAGCTCGACGACTGCGAAACGGACCTTCAATCGCGGCGTCGAGGGTCTCCTGCGATCCGTCGATATGACGCCCCTGGACCCGACCGACGACGGCGAAGAGGGATCCAGCGCCTGACGTGCGCCGAACGCCGGCGTCGAGCAAACGCAACAAACCCCTCCTGCGATCGGCAGCGAGCAACCCACCCCCGCCCAGCGGCCCGCAAAAATGCGTGCGCGCGGGCACGAGGCCGGCGAGCCCTTGGAACCCGCGAGGGTTGGATCCTGGATCCGACGGTGGGTGTGAACGACACCGAGGCGCGTGTGGTGAGCTAGCGCGTGGCGATCGTGAGCTGGGTGAGATCGTCGAGGTCGGGACCGAGGGTCTCCAGGTTCCAGCGCGACCCATCGGCCGTGTCGGCGGCGATACAAAGGCGGTCGAAGGTGACCGCGAGTCCGCGCATCCAGACGTCAGATAGCCAGCTGAACGGCAGCGACACATCGACCCCGTCTGCGGTGCGGGCGACCCTGCGTTGCTCCTCGGGTCCGATCATGGTGAGCTCGATCGTCAGCTGAGGCTCGCCGAGCCATGCGCGCAGCGTTCTGAGTACCCGTGCGTACAGAGCGCCCTCGAGCTCGGGCCGGGCGGTCTCAAGCTGGGCGTGCCCGGTTCGTAGGCGCCGGGTCCAGATCGCGGCGGTGGTGGCCTGCAGCCGGTCCGGCAGACGGCCGCCGGTGGCGAGCAGCCGCAGGGTCTGCTCTTCGGTCTGTCGGCGCGGCACGCCGTAGTCAAACCTGAGCCCGTCGAAGTCCATGTTGAGGGGATCTGTCGGACCGCGGGAGGCCAGCGTGAGCACGTGTGGATCGTCGGCCCGTTGAGACCACGTGCGTAGCAGCTCAAGGCAGGCGACGGTCTCGCCGGCCAGCGCGGCCTTGGCCTTCGGATCGCCGTGGTCGACGGCAATCAGCTCACCAGCCTCCCAACGCACGGTGTGGGTATCCCCGCCACACAGGACGCTCACCTCGGCCGCCGGGATACCAGTCCACCAATCGCTCATCGACGGTTCTCGAGGCCCTCTGGAAGTGAGACCGAGACGACCGCCTGGTGAGACTCGACGCACACGAGCAGGTCAAGGCGCTTGGCGCTTGGATCCAGCGCCGGCCAGTAGCGCAAAGTCCCCTGCGCGCTGTCGCC
>DATNKY010000212.1:0-11521 GCA_035603155.1 Solirubrobacteraceae bacterium | reverse complement strand
GACTGACAGCAGCGCCCGGGAAACCTGGACCCCGGCCGCTCCAAGGTCGAGGGTGCCGGCGGGTTCGGCGCTCGCTTCCATCGGCCCCGACTCTACCGCGCGATGACCACACGCCGCGGGTTGGCGGGATCGAAGCTGACGGCGCCTCGGGCGATCAGCGTGACGGCCTCGACGAGCAGCTCGTACTCGATCTCGTGCAGCGCAGCCAGCACCTCATCGGGGTCCCGCGCCGCGGGCAGCTCGATCGCCCGCTGCAGGATCACCGGGCCGGCGTCGACCCCTCGATCGACGAAGAAGATCGTCACCCCGAACACCTTGACCCCGTAGTCGAGCGCCTGCTGGACAGCGCCCAGTCCGGGGAACGCGGGCAGCAGCGACGGGTGGATATTGATCACCCGGTCCGGGAATTGGCCGAGGAATTCGGAGCTCAGAAGCTGCATGTAGCCGGCGAGCACCACCAGCTCGGTGCCGTGCTGACGAAGCCAGGCCGCGATCGCTCGGTCGCGAGCCGGTCGGTCGGCGAACCGGTCTCTGGCGAACGTCTCGGTCGGGATCCCCGCGGCGCGGGCGCGGTCCAGCGCAGGCGCGCCCGGCTTATCGGACGCGACCGCGACCAGCGAGACGCCGCCATGCCCGTGCGCGTGGTCGATCAGCGCCTGCAGGTTGGTGCCGGCGCCCGACGCCAGAACGGCGACGTTCATGCGGCGCGCAGCTTCGGGAAGCGCCCACCGCTGGAACGCAGTGCGCCCGCCGCCAGCAGCTCGTCGACCCGCCCGAGGACCTCGTCGGAGCGCAGGTGCGCGAACGCGCCGTAGTCGGGCAGACCGTCGTAGGCGTTCTGGACGACGATCTTCGAGCGCCCACCACGGAGGATCTCGACCGCCCGCGTGCGCCCGACCGCCGGCCGCGCCTCTGTGACGACCCTGGTGATCGCGCTGTCGAGATCACCGCCGACACCGCCCGCCGCGAGCGGCCGCGCCGCCGCGACCGCCGGAGCCCGAACGAGTGACGGTTCGCACACGTCGCAGCAGTCGACGCTCGGAGCTCCGCGCGATCGGTCCCCGAAGTGCGCGAGCAGCGCCGCGCGCCGGCACCGCTCCTCCTCCACGTACTCCCAAACGGCTCGGTACTGCCCCCACCGGACGCGCTCGGCCTCGCGCGCGGAACTGTGGCAGAGCGCGGCCGCTCGGCGGTCAAATCCGCCGGTGATCGCCCCTGCCGCGCGGTCCGGCGGGGCGGGCGCCGGCGTCAGCACCCCTGCGCGCGCGAGGTGGCCGATGATCGCCTTGACCGCGTCATCGTCACGGCGCTCGGACGCGATCCCGCGCAGCTCGGACAGCGGGACGTCGTAGCGCCCGTCGATTCCAGCCCAGTTGAGCCGTTCGCCGACTCGCTCGATCGCCTCGATCCCGACCCGCGCGCGCTGGATGAAGAACACATGCAGCCCCTTGTCGCGCTGCTCGGCGAACAGCAGACACCGCGCGGGGCGGCCGTCGCGTCCCGCGCGCCCGGCCTCCTGGTAGTAGGCCTCGAGCGAGCCCGGGACCGTCGCGTGGCAGACGGTGCGCACGTTGGACTTGTCGATGCCCATCCCGAACGCGTTGGTCGCGACGATCACGCGCGCCTCTCCGGACATGAACCGCTCCTGGGCCGCCGCCCTGGCACCGCGGTCCATCCCCGCGTGATACGCGATTGCCGTCGGATCCACCGAGGCCGCGAGCGATCTCGCGAGCCGCTCGCTCGCGTCGCGCGTTCCGGCGTAGACGATCGCCGGCAGCGCCTCGGGCTCCGCCAATGCCGCCGCGAGACGTCGCTCCTTGTCGAGGGCGCCGCGGCACTGGATCACCGCGAAGCTGAGGTTTGGACGGTCGAATCCGGTCGTCACGCGGACGGGCTCGCGAAGCCTCAGCCGCCGGACGATGTCATCGGCCACACGTGGCGTCGCCGTCGCGGTGAGCGCGAGCGTCCCCCGCGCGCGGACCCGCTGGGCGGCATCGGCGAGCGTGAAGTAGTCGGGGCGGAAGTCGTGACCCCACTGCGAGACGCAGTGGGCCTCGTCGACGACGAACAGCCCGACGCGAACTCCGGCGATCGCCTCGACGAACTTCGGCGAGCCGAACCGCTCCGGCGCGACGTACAGCAGCCGCACCGACCCTTCGCGCATTCGCTGCAGCGCCGAGGCGTTCGCGGCGAACCCCCGCTGCGCGTTGACGAGCGCGACCCGTCCCGGCGCGATCCGCTCGAGCGCCGAGACCTGGTCCTGCATCAGCGACACCAGCGGCGAGACGACCAGCGTCACGTCGTCGCGGATCAGCGCCGGCAGCTGGTAGCAAACCGACTTGCCGGATCCGGTCGGCATCACCACCAACGCGTCCCGGTCATTCAGGGCAGCGGCGACCGCCTCGGCCTGCCCGGGCCGGAACGCCTCAAAGCCGAATAGCTCTCGCAGCTGCTCACGCGGATCCATGGGGCGCCCGACCATACCGACGCCCCCGGCGTGTTAAGGACCGGCTCCAAGCGTCTCGGAGGGAGCTAGTCCAAGCATCTCGGAGGGAGGCGAGCCACAGGCATCTCGGGGGGGCGAGCTATCAGCATCTCGGGGCGCAGCGGCCGGAAGCGGTGCCTGGGTTGCGCGGGCAGCGCGACCTCCCCTCCGCACAGGTCGCGTCGTCAGCGCCCACACAGACGTCACGAGCCCAAGATCAGCACTTCCTGTGCGGACGGGGAGGCTCGCGCTGACCGAGCGCCGAAAACTCAGGCGCGAACTAAAGGCAGCTCACGCTCGAGCGCGTACTTCCCGGTGGCTTCCTCGGTGCCCTCGAGGGGGTACTCCCCACTGAAGCATGCGTCGCAATGGGTCTCGCGCGTCTGCCCGATCGCCTCGTAGACCCCGTCGAGTGACAGGTAATGCAGCGAGTCGGCCCCGAGCTCCTGCGTGATCTCCTCGACGGTGCGTCCGTGGGCGATCATCTCGTCGCGGGTGGACATGTCGATCCCGTAGTGGCACGGGTGCTTGATCGGCGGCGAGGAGATCCGCAGATGGACCTCGGCCGCGCCCGCCTCGCGCAACATCCTGACGATCCCGGGCATCGTGTTGCCGCGCACGATCGAGTCATCTACGACCACCAACCGCTTGCCCTCGATCACTTCCTTGATCGGGTTGAACTTGAGCCGCAGGCCGTGGCGGCGGAGCTCCTGACCGGGCTGGATGAAGGTCCGCGCGACATAGCGGTTCTTGATGAAGCCGTCGTCCTGCGGCAGCCCCGCGGCGCGCGCCAGCCCGCGGGCGGCGGCGTTGCCGGAGTCGGGCACCGGGATCACGACATCGGCATCCACCGGTGCCTCGCGCCACAGGATCTCGCCCATCCTCGCGCGCGCGACCTGGAGCACGGTCCCGGCCATCCTCGAGTCCGGGCGCGCGAAGTAGATGTACTCGAACACGCACGACGCGTGGCGCTCGGAACCGGCGACGAGCCGCGTCTTCAGCCCGCGCTCGGTCAGCGTCACGACCTCGCCGGGCTGCACATCACGCAGGAAGGTGGCGCCGATCAGATCCAGCGCGCAGGACTCGCTCGCCACGCAGTACGCGGGACGGCCCCCGGCGGGGTCCTCGATCATCCCCAAGGAGAGGGGGCGCAGTCCGTGCGGGTCGCGGAACGCGACCACGGACTCGTCGGTCAGCACGACGGTCGAGAACGCACCCCGAAGCCGCGGCAGCACGTCGGCTACCGCGTCCTCGATCCGCTCGGCAGGATGGGTCGCGAGCAGCGCCGCGATGATCTCCGAATCCGACGTCGAGCGGAACGGCACGTCGCGGCCGCGCAGCTCGGAGTGCAGCTCGACGGCGTTGATCAGGTTGCCGTTGTGGGCCAGCGCCAGCGTGCGGTTGTCGTCGCGCACGATCGGCTGTGTGTTCTCCCACTCCGACGCCCCGGTGGTCGAGTAGCGCACGTGGCCGATCGCCATGTCGCCGACGAGCGCACGCAGCTTGTTGTCGTCGAACACCTGCGGGACGAGGCCCTGATCGCGGATCGCCATGATGTTCCCGCCGCGCGACGCGGTCGCGATGCCGGCCGACTCCTGGCCGCGGTGCTGGAGTGCGAACAGCGCGAAGTACGCGAGTCGGGATACGTCGTGCTCGGGCGCATATATCCCGAACACGCCGCACTCGTCGCGTGGACCGTCGCGAAAGTCGAGAGCAGTGGTCATCCTCGAACGCCACGACCTAGGCTAGCAACGGCCTCACACGTAGCCGGTGAGCCCGCGCTCGCGCGCGTCGCGGAGCTCGGAAACTGCGAGCTTCAGGTAGCCCTCGAGCTCGAGGCGGTCGCCGCCGACCTGGCCGATGATCGTCAGTCCGTCCAGAACCTCGGGCGGACCCGAGACCACGAATGCCCGCCCGAGCGCCTCGGCGAACGGGTCGAGGGTCTCGGGAACGCGAACCGTCGCGCCGATCCGCCCCGCGATGCAGCACTCGGCCAGTGCTACCGCCAGGCCGCCCTCGGCTATGTCATGTGCATTGTGGAGCGCGCCGGCGTTGATCCCAAGCCGGACCCTTTCATGCGCATCACGGACAGCTTGCTTATCCGTCGGCGCGAGTGCCCCGGCGGGCTCGTGGCCCAGCAGCTTGGCGAGCTCGGAGCCGGCCGTCGACGGCTCGAACGCTCCCACCAGCGCGATCGCGTCACCGGCACCGGCGAAGCCGAGCCTTCCCGCTCGGGAAGCGTCGGGTAGACGTCCGACCATCCCGATCACGGGTGTCGGGAAGATCGGCCCTGTCGGCGCCTCGTTGTAGAGCGACACATTGCCGCCGACCACCGGCACGCCGAGGGCCTCGCATGCCTCGACGATCCCGTCGACCGCCTCGACCATCTGCCACGCGACGTGCGGCTTCTCGGGGTTGCCGAAGTTCAGGCAGTTGGTCAGACCGAGAGGGGTCGCGCCGACGCAGGCGAGGTTCGCCGCGCACTCGTACACGGCCTCGGCGGCGCCGGTGCGTGGGTCGCATGCGACCCGGCGCCCGTTGCAGTCGATCGAGACCGCGATCGCCCCCCCGTCGGGCAGCGCGAGGACCGCGGCGTCGGCTTGCTCGGGACGGCGCACGGTGCGCGACTGCACGACCGGGTCGTACTGCTCGAACACCGGTAGCCGCGAGGCGATGTTGGGCGACTCGAGCAGGGCCAGCAGGGCGTCGGCCGGCGTCGGCTCGCCGGTCAGCACCGGCGCCGGAGCACCGTACAGCGGCTGGGTGGGCTGAGCGGGCTCGAGGTCGTACAGCGGGCACTCGTCGACCAGGATCGAGACCGGGAGGTCGGCGGCGACCACGTCGCCCGCGAGCACCCGGAGACGGCCGCTGTCGTTCACCATGCCGATCGCCGTCGCGAGCGTCTCCCACCGTTCGCAGACCGCGATCACTTCGTCTACGCGGCGCGGCTCGACGACGCACAGCATCCGCTCCTGGGACTCGGAGACCATGATCTCGAATGGCTCGAGCCCGGGCTCGCGGAGCGGCACGCAGTCGACGTCGATGTCGAGTCCGACGCCGCCCTTGCTCGCCATCTCCGACGCCGCTGACGTCAGCCCGGCGGCGCCGAGGTCCTGGAGCGAGACGAGCAGGTCGGAGTCGAGCAGCTCCAGGCAGCACTCGAGCAGCTTCTTCTCGGCGAACGGGTCGCCGATCTGGACGCTCGGGCGCTTGGCCGCGTCCTCCTCGCCGAGCTCGGCGCTCGCGAGCACCGACGCGCCTCCGATTCCGTCCCGGCCGGTCAGCGCGCCCAGGAGCACGAGTACGTTTCCGGGCCCGGCGGCGGCGCTGCGGATCAGCCGCTCCTGTGGTGCGAGTCCGAGGCACATCGCGTTGATCAGGCAGTTCTGCTCGTAGCTGTGCTCGAAATAGATCTCGCCGCCGATCGTCGGCACGCCGATCGAGTTGCCGTAATGGCCGATCCCGGCCACCGCGCGCTCGAGCAGGTAACGCGAACGCTCGGAGGTCTCCGGCTCGCCGAAGCGAAGCGAGTCGAGCACCGCGATCGGTCGCGCGCCGACCGCGAACACATCACGCAGGATGCCGCCGACACCGGTGGCCGCTCCCTGAAACGGCTCGACGGCGCTCGGATGGTTGTGTGACTCGACCTTGAACGCCAGCCCAAGCCCTCCGCCGACATCGACGACGCCGGCGTTCTCCCCCGGGCCCATCAGCACGTACGGTCCCTCGGTCGGCAGTCGCCGCAGCAGCTTGCGCGAGTGCTTGTACGCGCAGTGCTCCGACCACATCAAGGACAACATCGCCAGCTCGGTGTCTCCCGGCACACGGCCAAGGCGATCGACGATCAGGTCGTACTCGGAGTCCGTGAGGCCGAGCGCGCGGTGGCGCGAGTCCGTGCTGCTTGCGATCGCCGCGGGCGAGCGGTCAGACGGCGACGCGGTCGGCAATCTGGTCCCGGATCGATTGAAACAGCAGCAGGCCGTCGGTCGAGCCCGTCAGCGGATCGACGGCGTGCTCGGGATGTGGCATCAGCCCGAACACGTTCCCGGCCTCGTTACAGACGCCGGCGATGTCGCGCAGCGACCCGTTGGGGTTGTGGCCGGGCGCATATCGCAGCAGCACCCGGCCGTCGGCTTCGAGCTTGCGCAGCTGTGCGTCGGGCGCGTAGAAGCGTCCGGTCGTGTGCTTGACCGGGATCGAGAGGCGATGGCGGTCGCCGCACGCGCGCGTGAACGGAGTATCAGTGCGCACGACCTCGAGGTCGACCTGGCGAAAGACGAACTTCAGCGAGGTGTTCGGGAGTAGCGCACCGGGAAGCAGGCCGGCCTCGCACAGAACCTGGAAGCCGTTGCAGATCCCGAGCACGATCCCGCCTGCGCGGGCGAACTCGGCTACCTCCTCCATCACCGGCGCAAAGCGCGCGATCGCTCCGGCGCGCAGGTAATCGCCGTACGAGAAGCCGCCCGGCACGATCACCGCGTCGACGCCCTGCAGATCCCGATCGGAGTGCCACAGGATCACCGCCTCGCCGGCGCGCTGTGAGGCACAGAGCGCGTCAACCTCGTCGCAGGATCCCGGGAAGCGGATGACTCCGAACTTCACGCCGAGCCGTCGTCCTCCGCCGATCCGGTCTCGACGATCTCGTAATCCTCGATCAAGGGATTGGTCAGCAGGCGCTCGCACATCTCCGGCAGTCGTGACGGATCCTCGACGTCGAGTTCGATCAGCCGGCCGACGTGGACGTTGCGCACGCCCGTGAACCCGAGCGCCGGCAACGCCCGTTGCACGGCCTGACCCTGCGGGTCGAGAATGCCGGCCTTGGGTTTGACCAGCACGCGAGCGTGCACGGCCATCAGCGCCCCGTGCGCGCCAGCCACTGCGAGAACGGCTCGCCAGTGATCCGTTCGTAGGCCTCGACGTACTTGTCGCGCGTGCGGCTGACGACGTCGTCGGGGATCGGCGGCGCCGGAGGATTGCGATCCCAGCCGGTCGACGAGGCCCAGTCGCGCACAAACTGCTTGTCGAAGCTCGGCTGGCCGTGCCCCGGCTCGTACCCGTCGGCCGGCCAGAAGCGCGATGAATCAGGCGTGCACATCTCGTCGCCAATCGTCAGCGCGCCGTCGGAGTCGAGCCCGAGCTCGAACTTCGTGTCGGCGAGGATGATCCCGTTCGCGCGCGCGTGCTCGGCGGCGTAGTTGTAAAGCTCGAGCGAGACGTCGCGCACCCGCTCGGCCAAGCCACGGTCACCGATCAGCGCGACTGCGCCTTCGAAGTCGATCGCCTCGTCGTGCCCGACGTCGGCCTTCGTGCTGGGCGTGAACAGCGGCTCGGGAAGCCGCTCCGATTCGCGCAAGCCGGCGGGGAGCTCTATCCCCGAGACGGCGCCGGTGGCCTGATAGTCCTTCCACCCGGAGCCGGTGATGTAGCCCCGCACGACGCACTCGACGCTCAGCATCTCGAGCTTGCGGACGACCATCCCGCGCCCACGCGCCTCTTGCGGAACGCCGTCGCTAATCGACACGAGGTGGTTGGGGAGGATCTGCGCGGTCCGCTCAAACCAGAACGTCGAGAGCCCGGTGAGCACGCTGCCCTTGTCGGGGATCGGCGTCGGATGGACGACGTCGTAGGTCGAGATCCTGTCCGAGGCGACGATCAGCAGCTCGTCACCGAGGTCATAGATCTCGCGAACCTTGCCCGAGGCGATCAGCGGCAGGTCTGCGAGGACGGTCACGCTGGCGATCCTAGCGGCTCGCCATGACGAGCCACGGCGGGGCGCCGGCCGCGCCCCGCCGCCCGTGTGGGCTAGCCGCCCGTCAGTGAAGTGCGACCCAGTTGGCCCAGCAATCGGTGTTCAGGCTGTTGACGCCGTCGGCACCGATCAGAACCGCCTGCGCCCCGCTCGGCGCTTCGAAATCGATGTTGACGTCGTCGGCCGAGGCGGCCGTCCCCGCTGGAACCGGCGTCGGGTCGCCCACGTTCGCGTTCGCCAACTTCGTCGGCGTGTTGGCGTTATTGACGAACGTCCCGGTGATGAACGACTTCGCTTCCGTGGAACTGCCGAACAGGTCCAAGGTCGTCCCGGTCGCCGTCTTGGTGCAGGTCATCGTGATCGTGAACGGCCCGGTCTTGAACAAGGTCACGTTCGTCCCGGCGCTGGCGCCGGTGGACTTCGCGATCCCGTTGGTTCCGATCTTGTTCGACGTCGTCAGGTAGCTGCTCGCAGGCTGACCGTTGAGCTCGGCGGCGTTGCTCGCGTTGCTCGCGTTGACCGCGTTCGTCGCGCTCGTCGCGGTCGTCGCGCTGGTCGCCGACGTGGCGCTCGTCGCATGATTGGCGTTCGTCGCCTTCGGGACCGTGCCCAGCTTCTTGACGTTGATCTGCGTGCCGGTCAGCGTGTGCTTGCGCAGACGGTTGCCCGACAGCGTGCCCTTCTTGATCAGTTTGTCGCCGTTTGCGAGCTTGGTAGCCGCGACCGCGGTGCCCGATGCCGCAACCACCAGCGCGACGATCGCAAGGATCGTCGACGGTTTGAAGAACCGCCTCATGAGTCCCCCTTATTTAGGTAAATGAGATGCCCCCATTCTGGGCGTCCCTGAAGCGAAGCAGGGTGCACCACCGCACCACAGGTGTCAACCGCAACGCGCCAGTTGTCGGTCAGCCCCGTGGAAAATCCACCTTCGGTCCGCGGATCTTCCACGAATCGCGCCGTGAACGGGACGGGCGTGGAAAATCCGACCTGGGCCGACGGATTTTCCACGGATCGCCCGCTGTCGCGCTTGCGGCTAGTGGATTCCGGCGAAGTTGGCCCAGCAGGCCGTGCCGAGGCTGTTGACGCCATCGGCGCCGATCAGCAGCGCCTGGATGCCGCTCGGAGCCTCGAGGTCCACCACACCGTTGGTCCCGACGTTGCCCACGGTCTGCTGGAGGGGAACCGGGACCTGCGTATTGGCGGGTGCAACGAGCGTGCCGTCGATGACCGAGTTCGCCTCGCTCGAGGATGCGAACAGCATCACGTCAGGCCCTGATGTGCAGCTCATCGTGATCGTGAACGGCCCGGTCCTGACCACCGTCGGCGTGCCTCCAACCGACGCGGTCACCAGTCCGTTGGTCCCGATCCGGTCGGCCTGCGTCAGGAAGGTGCTCGCCGGTTGGCCGCTGAGCTCGGCAGCGTTACTCGCGTTGTTCGCGTTCAGCGCGGCCGTCGCAGTCGTCGCGGTGGTCGCGGCGGTCGCGCGATCGGCGACCCTGGCGCTGTTGACCTTGCCGAGCTTCTTGAGGTTGATCTGCGTCCCCGTGAGCGTGTGCGCGCGGATCTGCGCGGCGGCCAGCGAGTGTGGCTTGATCTGGGCCGCGGTCAGCGTCTGCTTGCGCAGACGGTTACCCGACAGCGTGCCCTTGATGATCACGTTGTCACCGTTGACCATCTTCGTGGCGGCGACAGCGCTTGAAGACGCGGCAACCACGAGGGCGACGATCGCAACCACCATCGCGCCAGACGGCCGCCGGAGATGTACATGCCTCATGTTCTCCCCTTTTGGGTCGTGGCGACGCCCCCGGCGGCATCAAGACAGCGCAGGGTAGCGGACATCCCGTCAAGCGAGGGTCAGCTGAAGCGGACCCGGCAACCCGGAGTCACAGCGTCACGCGATCGCAACGACCCGCCCGACGATGGCGCCGCCGGCGCGTCAGGCGATCGCGTCGAGCCGCCCGACGATCTCCTCAGCGTGAACCACGAACGCGTCGTAATCGAACACCGCGTCGAGGTCGAGCCCGGCACCCGCCGGATCAGCGGCGACCAGGTCTCGCAGCGGCGTGCGCTCGTCGAGCGCCCGCTGCGCGAGCCGTTGGACGACCCGGTAAGCATCGTCGCGGCTCTGGCCGCCCTGGACGAGTGCGAGCAGGAGGCGCTGCGAGAACAGCGCGCCGTAGGTCAGGTCAAGGTTCTCGCGCATCCGCTCGGAGTCGACGACCATCCCCTCGACGAGCGCGATCGTCCGGCGCTGCATGTGGTCGAGCAAGGTCGTCGAGTCGGGCAGGATGATCCGTTCGACTGACGAGTGCGAGATGTCTCGCTCGTGCCACAGCGCCACGTTCTCGAGTGCCGCCTGCGCGTTGCCGCGCAGAACCCGCGCGAGCCCGGTCACCTGCTCGGATTTGATGGGGTTGCGCTTGTGCGGCATCGAGCTGGACCCCTTCTGCCCGGCTCCGAACGGCTCGCGCACCTCGCCGACCTCGGTGCGGGCCAGATGGCGGAGCTCGGTCGTGAACCTCTCCAACCCGGCACCGGCGAGCGCGATCGCCTGCAGCAGCTCGGCATGACGGTCGCGTGCGACGACCTGAGTCGAGACCGGCTCGAACTCGAGATCCAACCGTGCCATCACCCTCCGTTCGAAATCCGGCGAGGTGGCCGAATACGTGCCGACGGCGCCGCTGATCACTCCCACCGCCGCCTGGGCGAACGCGCGCTCCAACCGCGCCGCGTTGCGGTCGGCCTCGAACGCGAACCCCGCGAGCTTGATCCCGAACGTCGTCGGCTCGGCGTGAATGCCATGCGTCCGGCCGGCGCACAGCGTGGACACGTGCTCGCGCGCGCGGGCGGCGAGCACCTTCACGAGCCGCCTGGAATCGGGCAGCACGAGTTCGCCCACGCGCTTGAGCTGGAGCGCGAGCCCTGTGTCGAGGACGTCGCTCGAGGTCAGGCCGTAGTGGATCCAGCGACCTGCCGGCCCGGCCGATTCCGACAGCACGTCGACGAATGCGGCGACGTCGTGATCGGTGACCTTCTCGCGCTCCTCGATCTCGGCGACCGTGAAGGTCGCCGCCCTGATTGCTTCGAGCTCGGCTGCAGAAGGGCCATCCATCTCCTTGCAGGCCGCCACCTCGACCTCGCGCATCGCGTCGAAGCGTGCCTGATCTGACCAGATCAGGGCCAATTCGGGGCGGGTGTAGCGGGCGATCACCGGCCGGGTACGGCAGGTTGGGTTCGGGGGCTCGCGGAGCGCTGTCGCCGGCCCACTACGGAGCCTGCGCCACTGC
>DATNKY010000564.1:0-2789 GCA_035603155.1 Solirubrobacteraceae bacterium | reverse complement strand
AGGTGTACGGGTCGGTGACGTCGGCTCTGGTGCGCGACGGACACGCCGGCTGGGTTTAGTCCAGCGAAAACGCGCGGCGTGTCGTGTTACCAACGTGACTTTTGTGACTAATGATGCTTGTCAGAGGTAAATTACAGATGTGTAATTGATCTGAGTGTGCCTCGACCGGCAGCGCTGGCCACCGGTCAAGTCTGGCGGGGAAAGGAGCGGGTCACCATGCCAAGCATCCCGCAGTCTTTGTTGTGGATATCGCTCGTGGTGCTCTGGCTGTTCGTGCTGGTCCCCATGCTGGTCAGCAAGCGCGACGCGGTGCGGCGCACCAGCGACGTGGCGTTGGCGACCCGCGTGCTCAACAGCGCGACGGCTGCCCGGCTGATCAAGCGCGGCGGGCCGGCGGCAGGCCACCGTAGTGACCCCGACTGGCAGCCCGAGGAAGACGAACACGACGACGACCTTGACGACGTCGACGACGACGAGACCGAAGACGCCTCGCCGTCGCGCGTTGTGACGGTTTCAGCGGCGTCGGTCGAGGATGCCGCCCCCGACCACCTTGAGTTCGACGCGGTCGACCCGGAGTCGGAAGCGTTGCCGGTGAGCGCGAGCGCGGAAGTTGACGACGAGGCCGCGGAAAATGAAAATACGGACACCGAGGTCGACCTTGCCGTCGAATACGACGACGAGGGCGAAGCGTTCGACGACGACGCCGATCAGTACGAATACATCGACGACACCTCGGGGATACCGATCGGCGAGGAGCCGCGGAGGGCGGCCACTCCGGCTTTCGACCGGCGGTATCGCTATGACGCGGACAAAGCCGCCGCGGTCGTTGCTCGCAAATACGCCGCTCGCAAGCGGGTACTGATGGTCATGGCGCTGACGTTGGTCCTCTCGGCGGGGACGGCGTTCCTGCTGACCTCGGTGGCGTGGTGGTTCTTTAGCATCGTGTCCGCGGTGACCGTGCTCTACCTGGGCTACCTGCGCAGGCAGACCCGGATCGAGGAGCGGGTGCAGCGCCGCCGGATGCAGCGGATGGCGCGCTCCCAGCTCGGTGTAGAGAACACCTACGACCGCGAATACGACGTTGTCCCGTCGCGTTTGCGGCGTCCCGGGGCCGTGGTCCTGGAGATCGACGACGAAGACCCGATCTTCGAGCATCTCGACTACGCGCCGTACGCCGCCCGGGATTACGACTGGGACCGGATCTTGCCGCGAGCGGTGGGGCAATAGCCGTTCGGCGACCTCGGCCGCTACTGGTAGCCTGCTAGCGATCAGGGGCTATGGCGCAGTTGGTAGCGCGACTCGTTCGCATCGAGTAGGTCAGGGGTTCGAATCCCCTTAGCTCCACAGAGTTTGAGCAGTTCAGGGCGTACGTAGCTCGCTAGGGAACTTCCGCCGTCCGCAGATCGTCCGCAGTAACTCGGGTGGCGTCGTTCAGGCGGTCCGCAACTTCGTCGAGGTCTTCGTCGAACAGGTCGGCGTAGGTGTCGAGAGTCATCGAAGCCTTCGCATGCCCCAACATCCGCTGCACGGCTTCACGTTGGCCCGCACACTGACGGCGAGACTGGCTGCGGTGTGGCGTAGATCGTGCGGCGTGATGGTGGGGCACGTGTCGTCTGTGTTTTGGCAACTCGCCACGGCGGGACGGAACACACGCGCCCGCCAATTGGAGTTCCTCAGCACACCACCGCGGCCGGGTTTGCCTGACACCAAATAATCGGCCCGGCTCGCGGCTTAAACTTCCGCCGTGTTCTCGGAGACGCGCTACGCGATGAACGGGGACTTGCGCGTCGCCTATCGCGCCTCGCCCCCTGGCGCTCGCGACATCGTGTTCATCCCGAACTGGTTCACCTGCTGCGAGGTCCTTCCGGAACTGCAGTCCCTTCAAGGGTGGGTGGATGCGATGACATCGCTCGGTCGGCTCATCTTCTTCGACCAGCCAGGCACCGGAGCGTCCGATCCCATCGCGCCGGGCGCACTGCCGACGTTGGAACAATGGGCAGACAGCATCACGGCGGTGCTCGACGATCTCGACAGCCGGGAAGCGGTCCTCCTCGCTACCGACGGCGCTTTCGCCGCGGCGGCGCTGTTTGCGGCGACGCACCCATCCCGCACGAAAGCGTTGGTGGCTCTCGATTGCTACGCAGCTCCGGTCGGCGGCCCGCTTGATCCCGAGGAAGCGACCTCGCTCATGGTCGGCATGTGGGGAACGGGCGAGATACAGCATGTCTTGAATCCGGACATGCCGTGGAATGAAGAGATACGAGCAGCGTGGGCTCGTATGGAACGCCTGGCAGCCAGCCCGGCGACGGTCGCCCTCATGATGCCGATGGTTTCTGCGATGGACGTGCGCGCGCTGCTTCCCTCAGTCCGCGTACCCAGCCTCGTCGTCCAATACTCCGACGATGCGATGATCGTTCCCGCAATGGGCAAGTACGTCGCCGACCACATACCGGAATCGAAATACGTTGAGTTGCCGGGGCGTAATGCCTATCACTTCGTCGAACCATGGCGAGATTCTTTCCGTGAGATCCACCAGTTCCTCACCGGCCACCAACCCGATGTGGCGGACGACCGGGTGCTCGCCAGCGTGCTCTTCACCGACATCGTCGACTCGACGCGGCGGGCTGCGGAACTCGGCGACCGCGACTGGCATGCGCTGCTCGACGCGCACGACGCCGTCGTCCGATCACAGCTTGCTCGTTTTCGGGGCCGCGAGGTGAACACGTCGGGCGACGGTTTCCTGGCGATGTTCGACGGCCCTCAGCGGGCGATCCGCTGCGCGATGGCGA
>DATNKY010000112.1:0-2629 GCA_035603155.1 Solirubrobacteraceae bacterium | reverse complement strand
CCCGCCTCGAACAGCAGCTGGCGGACCGCGGCCTCGTCCTCCTTGTAGTTGCCCTCGCCGAACTTGGTGTGGCGGACCTGGCCGCGGGCGTCGACGAAGTACTCAGCCGGCCAGTACTCGTTCTGGTAGGCGTTCCAGGTGCCGAAGCGGTTGTCCTGGACGACCGGGTAGCGGATCCCGTCCGAGCGGATCGCCTGGCGGACGTTGCTCGCCTCCTGCTCGAACGTGAACTCGGGCGTCTCGACGCCGACCACGTCGAGCCCGTATTTGTGGTACGTCGCATACAGCCCCTTGACGAAGGGCAGCGTGCGGATGCAGTTGATGCACGTGTAGGTCCAGAAGTCGACGAGCACGACGTGGCCCCGCATCCCGGCCATCGTCAACGGCCGGTTCCCGGGCGTGTTGAACCAATCCTGGGTGTTGGTGAAGTTCGGCGCCAGCCCTAGGTTCGGCAGCGACGGCGTCTTGACCCCGGGGATCGAGACTCCGACCTCGCTGGCGACCGGGGTCACCGACGCCTCCTGCTGCTGGCGCTCGGCGAAGCGCGACGGCGGCCGCAGGGACGCCAGCCGGTTGGAGACCGCGTTGGAGGTCTCGAGCGAGCGCGTTGGATCGATCAGAAACGACGGCAGGCTCGTGTCCTTGGCGAGGTCCTCTTCGAACCGCACGTCGACGTTGAACACCATCAGGACGCCGGTCAGCAGCAGGACAGCGCCGAGCGTGCGCTCGACCACGTGCCCGCGGGTGTGGCGGCGGACCCGGTCGAGCACGGCGCGCCCGCCCAGGCCGTAGAGCAACATGACGGCGCTCAGTCCGACCGCATAGGCCAGCGCGACCGCCACGACCTGGGCCGTGGCGCCGCTCGACGCGCTGACCGATGTGACCGCCGCGAGGATCGGCCCGGCGCACGGGGCGCACACGAACCCGAGCGCGCCGCCGACGGCGAGGCCTGACCAGAATCCGGTGCCTCGCGTCTTGGGCCCGAAACGGGCCAGGCGCGACATCGGCGCCTGGATCCGCTCGGCGAGCTCGGGGATCAGCAGCACGATTCCGAACCCGATCAGGATGATGATCGCGATCGTCCGGGCGGCGCCGCTCGCGAGCCCGACGCCCTTGACGAGCTGGGCGAGCGCGACGATCGCGATCGTGAACGTCAGCGCGAGGCCGACGACGATCCCGATCGGGCGGCGTCGGCCGCCGAGCGCGCTCGCGGACAGGAGCGCCGGCACGACGGGCAACACACACGGGGTGATCGCGGTGCCTGCTCCAGCGATCAGTGCAAACAGCAAAAGCAGCAACATGTGCGCTCCTGAGGATGCCCAAGAAAGCTTGCGTTGTTGTTAAGTGGCTCGCGGCTCGGTGGCCCTCTCGCGGGCACGAGGGACCACTACCCTAGGCGCCATGCGCTTCGCGGCACGGGGAGTGGTCGTGCTCATCGGTGGCGCGCTCGCGCTCGCGGGGTGCGGCGCGTCCGAGGGCCAGCGGGTGCAGGCCAAGGTCCAGCAGTTCGCGCGGGCGACCGCTGGGCGCGATTATGGGACGCTCTGCCACGAGGTCCTGGCTCCCGATCTGGTCGCGCATCTGACGGCCGCCGGGCTCAGCTGCCGTCAGGCGATGAAGATCTTCACCCAGAGCGTCCAGCACCCGACGATCACGGTCTCGAAGGTGACTGTCAACGGCTCGCGAGCATCGGCGGTCGTAGTGGCGAAGGCGACCGGCCAGCAGTCCTCGCGCGAGTCGATCCGGCTGATCAAGACCTCCGGCGGGTGGCGCCTCGAGTCGCTCGCCTCGGCTCGCTGACCGCACTCACTCGGCCCCGGCGAGCAGCGAGTAGGCGACCATGTCCTGGCGCTCGGCGACGTGTCGCATGTACGAGCGCAATACGCCCTCGCGGGTGAAGCCGCTGCGCTCGGCGACGCGCTGGGACGGGGCGTTGCCGGTCGCCGCGAACAGGGCGATCCGCTCCAGGGCGAGCTCGCGAAAGCCCCACTCGCAGATCAGCTTCACAGCCCGCGTCGCGTGGCCCTGGCCTCGGCCGGCCTCGGCGAGCCAGTAACCGACCTCTGCTCGCTGGTGCTCCCACGCGATTCGCAGCAGCGACACCGAGCCGAGCAGCTCGCCGTCGGGCGCGCGGACGATCGCGAACGCCGCCGCGAGCCCGGCGAACGCCATGTCGTAGCGCTGTTGCAGGTAGCGGCGGGCGTCGGACTCGCTGTACCGCGCCGGCACGCGCGTCCAGCGTGAGATCTCGCGATCCTGGCAGGCGGTCACGAGCGCGCTCAGATCCGAGTCGCGCCACGAGCGCAGCGCGGTCGTCTCGGCCACCAACGGCTCACCCGGAAGGATGATGCGCCTGGCTTCCGCGATCCTCAACTCAAGCTCAGGCGGAGCAATCCATCATTGGCTCGCCGATCCTAGCGGCGCGCGCGGCCCGGGAGGCCGGTCTGGTCTGGCGCGCGCGCACCGCACCGCACCGCACCGCACCGCACCGCACCGCACCGCGAGCGTGCGTTCCGTGGAAAATCCGGGCGCAGCTCACGGATTTTCCACAAACTGCGCTGTGAGCGGGACAAACGTGGAAAATCCGAATTCGCGCGACGGATTTTCCACGAGGTGCCGCGTCAGGCCG
>DATNKY010000800.1:0-4443 GCA_035603155.1 Solirubrobacteraceae bacterium | reverse complement strand
GACATCGGCGAGTCCCTGCACCCGCCCATGCTCATCCACCGGGATGAAGTCGTCAGGCTGCGTACCCGGCACACCGGCCAGCCCGGGACCGCGCATGAGCGGCAGCGTGACGACGCAATCGGCGTCCACCGACTCCCCGGTCGCGCCCAGCGCCACGTCGCGACCTCGTGCGGTCGCGCGCGTCGCGCCGATGAACTCAATGCGTGCCGCCGCCAACAGGCGAGCGACGCTCTCGCTGCCCCGGTCGCCGAACAGCGTCAGGGGTCGGTCCTCCGGCGTGACGAGGCGGAGCTGGATTCCTTCGACCTTGCTCCGTGCGAGCTCGCGTCCGGTCATGAGTGCGAGTTCGTACAGCGGCAAGAGCCACCCCGCCATGCTTGGCGCAACGAACGCCGCGCTGCGCACCTCACCGCTGCGAAGCCGGCTCAGCATGTCTTTCACCGCCTCACCCGACCCTGCGAGCCCGAACGTGATCGCATCGGCAAAGAGCGGTCGCGTCCGCGCGCCGGGGGCCAGGATCAGAGTCTCGAAGCCGAGGATCGGCCCGTCGGCGCAGCTGACCCGGTGCTCGGTGGCGGACACATCCGCGACAGTCGCGCGGATGAATCCCGCATCGAACTCGGCGGCGATTTCCGCCAGGGAATAGCGCGCTGCCGATCCTCCCCCAAACGGTTCCGCCACCGTCCGTGGCCGGTCCACGAACCAATCATCCTGCGAGACGAGGGTCACGGCGACGCGAGCGCCTAGAGCTCGCAGGGCGATCAGTGCCTCCAGGCCCGCCACACCGCCGCCGACGATCACGACCTGGCCGGGAATGAGGCTCTGGCCTTCGCTCATGCAAGCCACCCTATTCCATTTCCGCCGGACTACTGACGCACCGGACAGTCGGCGGTCCACGGGCCGAGTTCAAGGCGTGCGGGTAACCGAGTCCAAAACGTGGGCGCCTAAAAGACTTTCACGCCGGCGTCGAGAGCGTGTAGGATGACTGTGGCTTCGCCCTAATCCTCGGCGGGCAGTGTTTCCGGCTCTAGCTCTTGGTCGGTGTGGCGTGACCTCAACGGTCAACGCAACCGGTCAAGGCAACAAATGACGCGTCAGGAGCCGAGTTCATGCATCGTCGTCTTACGGAAGCAGCCCGGGATTACCGACCCGGCGGAGCTGACCAAACGGACGGCCAGCGCCGTGCTCAGTCGTCTGACGGACTCGACGGCGGCGACGCCCGGCACGTCCGCCGCTCACCACCTCGCTGGAGCGGGAGCCGGCGTGGGCGCCGTTCGGCTGTCGCTCGCGTCGCGGGCTTAAGACAAGTACCCAAAGCTAGGAAATTGACATGAAGGCTCTCGTTTATCACGGTCCCGGCCTGCGTAGTTGGGACACAGTCGACGATCCGAAGATCATCGATCAGAGCGACATCGTCGTGCGGATCGACAGCTCGACGATCTGTGGCACCGACCTGCACATCCTCAAGGGGGACGTACCCGACTGCAAGCCCGGCACCGTGCTCGGTCATGAGGCCGTCGGGACCGTGCAGGAGATTGGAGCGAACGTGAGCACGGTGGCGCCCGGTGACCGGGTGTTGCTGTCCTGCGTGAGCTCGTGCGGGCGTTGTCGCTTCTGCACAGAGGGCCGCTACGGCCAGTGCCTGGGTGGGGGCGGGTGGATCTTCGGAAACTTGATCGATGGGCTACAGGCCGAGTACGCGCGCGTGCCGTTCGCGGACAACTCGGTCTACAAGGTGCCGGACGAGCTGAGCAACGAGCAGGTCCTGTTCCTGGCCGACATTCTTCCGACCTCATACGAAGTCGGCGTGCTCAACGGCATGGTTTCGCCGGGCGATGTCGTGGCGATCGTCGGCGCCGGGCCGATCGGTCTCGCGGCGATCCTGACGGCGACGCTCTACACGCCCGGGCGGATCGTGGCGATCGACCTCGACGACGGCCGTCTCGAGAGCGCCCTGCGGTTCGGCGCGGACACGACGATCAACAACGGTCAGGAGGACGCCCGCGCGCAAGTGATGGAGCTCACCGACGGTCTCGGGGCGGACGTCGCCTTCGAAGCCGTGGGCGTGCAGCAGACGTTCGAGCTGGCGACGGAACTGATCCGCCCCTGTGGACGCGTGGCGAACATTGGTGTGCATGGGAAACCCGTAACGCTTCACCTAGAGGATCTCTGGGCCCGCGACATCACAGTGACCACCGGGCTCGTCGACACGTACACGATTCCGCGGCTGATGAAGCTGGTCGCGAGCGGCCGCCTCGATCCGACGATCTTCGCCACGCACCGGTTCCCGCTCAGCGACACGATGAGTGCGTATGACGCGTTCGCAGACGCGGCAACCACCAAGGCGCTGAAAGTCGTGCTGCAAGGCAGCGAGCACGAGCACAGCTCGAACGGCCACATTGCCGCGCACCTCGTGGCCGGAGCCCGATGAGCACGATTTCTAGTCACCCGAGAGAAGCGAGATTCTGATGTCAGTACGCGTAGCGATCAATGGCTTCGGCCGCGTCGGCCGCGGCGTGTTCCGCGCCGCCCACGAGCAGGATGCAGACATCGAGGTGGTCGCCGTCAATGATCTGGTCGACGCCGCCACGCTCGCGCATCTGCTCAAGTACGACTCCGTCTACGGACGGTTCCCAGGTGAGGTCGCAGCCGACGCGGGAGGCATCGTCGTCGACGGCGTTCAGGTGCGCACGTTGGCGGAGACCGATCCCGTCGCGCTGCCCTGGGAGGAGCTCGGAGTCGACGTCGTGATCGAGTCCACCGGACACCTTGCCACACGGGCCGGCGCCGCCCAGCACCTCGAGGCCGGCGCGCGGAAGGTGATCATCTCAGCTCCCGGCAAGGGCACGGAGCCCCCAGACGCCACGCTCGTGCTGGGCGTGAACTTCGACGACGTCTACGATCCTGAAGCTCACCACGTCGTCTCAAATGCCTCGTGCACGACGAACTGCCTTGCCCCGGTCGCCAAGGTACTGCATGACACAGTCGGGATCAGGCACGGGCACATGACGACCGTGCACGCTTACACCTCCGACCAGAACTTGCTCGACGGGCCGCACACGGATCTGCGGCGCGCGCGCGCCGCCGCCGTCAATGTGATCCCGACCTCGACCGGCGCGGCCAAGGCGCTCGGCCTCGTGATCCCCGAGCTGGCGGGTCGGCTCAACGGCTATGCCGTGCGGGTGCCGATGACTACCGGTTCGCTCGTCGACCTGACGGTGGAGACGAAACAGACGACGAGCATGGAAGAGATCAACGCCGCGTTCGAGCGCCTCGCCGATCACGGAACGCTGGAAGGGATCCTCGCCTACACGGAAGATCCGATCGTGTCGTCGGACATCGTCAAGTCTTCGTATTCGTCGATCTTCGACGCGTCGCTGACGTCCGTCGTCGACGGCACGCAGGTGAAGGTCGTCGCGTGGTACGACAACGAATGGGGTTACTCGAGCCGGCTCGTCGATCTCGCACAGCGCGTGCTCATACCGGTCGCGCAGCCGGCGTAGGGGTGGTGGCCCCATGACAGCCGTTTGGCCCACAACGACCGCCTCGCCGCTAGTCCCGACCAGAGGCGACGGTCGCGTATACCCGCTCTTGGAACGGCGCCCGCGATGTACCCGCTCGGTCGAGATCCAGACCGAGCCACTTTCGAAGTCAATTAGGAGGAGCCATGTCTGAAGCGGTCATTGTCGACGCCATCCGGACGCCGATCGGGCGTGCGGTCAAGGGGTCGTTGAGGGACATTCGTGCTGACGATCTCGGCGCGATTCCGCTGCGCGCTCTCGTGGAGCGCAATCCCGGGGTCGATTTCAGCGAGACGGCGGACATCATGATGGGGTGCGGCTTCCCCGACCACGAGCAGGGCTACAACATCGGTCGCAACGCGCAGTTGCTGGCCGGCATCGACCATCATGTCCCGGCGGTCACTGTCAGCCGTTTCTGCGCGTCTTCGCTGCAGACCATTCGGATGGCCTTCCACGCGATCAAGGCGGGCGAAGGCGATCAGTACATCGCCGCGGGGGTGGAGTGCGTGTCACGGGGCGCGGCGATGACTCTCCCGGTGATGAATCCGCGTATCGACGGCACAAACGGCACCGGGTTCAACGTGTACATCTCGATGGGGCTCACGGCCGAGAACGTGGCCGAGCGCTGCAAGGTCAGCCGCGAGTCCCAGGACGAATGGGCAGCGCTCTCCCAGCAACGCGCGTGCGCGGCGCGCGACAGCGGTCACTTTGACCGCGAGATCGTGGGCGTCGACATACCCGAGGTCCACGACGCCGGCGGCGACGTCGTCGAAGCGCACACAGTCACGCGCGACGACGGGCCGCGCGAGGGTACGACCTCGGCGAAGCTCGGGAAGCTCAAGCCCGTCTTCAAGCCCGGTGGTACGGTGACCGCGGGCAACGCGTGCCCGCTCAACGACGGGGCCGCGGCGGTGCTCGTGAT
>DATNKY010000236.1:0-8127 GCA_035603155.1 Solirubrobacteraceae bacterium | reverse complement strand
CAGAGCGCGCGATGAAAGCTCATTTCGCTGCAACTGACCCAGGCGTTACGCACATTCCGCGCTCAGCGGTTCAGCGACGTCTCCGCCGCCGGTTCAGAACGTCGCAACGTCTCCGGCCGTCGAAGGTGAGTGGGTGTACGTCTCGATCCAGTCAGGCCGCCGTGTAACCCCCATCGACTGGTATCGATATCCCGGTCACGTGCGCGGACTCGTCGGCGCTCAGATATGCGATCGCCGCTGCGACGTCCGAGGCCGAGGCGAGCCTACGCTGAGGAATCGTGTGCCTGATGCGCTGCTCGAACGCCTCTGGGTCCGGTTGGCTCGCGATCCACTCCCTGAGCAGCGGCGTTTCGGTCAGACCAGGCGCGACGGCGTTGACGCGGATGTTGAACTCCGCCAGCTCGACCGCCGCGCTTCGGGTGAGCGCGAGCAGCGCTCCCTTCGACGCCGCGTAGATGCTCATGGTGGGCACCCCGATCGACGCCAATCTCGAGGTAACGTTGACGATCGATCCACCGCCGCGGTCTCGCAGCTCGCGACCGACCCGGACCAACATCCAGAGCGCCCCGAAGAAGTTGGTCTCGACAGTTTGTCGGACCTCGGCCTCGTCGATGTCGAGCAGCCCTCCGGTCAGATCGACCCCGGCGTTGTTGACGAGGACGTCGACGCCGCCCAGGTCCGCCGCCGCCGACACGGCCGCGTCTCCTACGTCGCGGTCGGTGACGCTGCCAGCGACGAATGTCGTGCCCTTGCCGAGCTCGCGCGCAAGCGCCTCACAACGTTCGCGGCCGCGCGCGACCAGCACCAGACGGGCGCCCTCTTCGTGCAGGCGCCTCGCCGTCGCCTCGCCGATCCCCATCGTCGCGCCGGTGACGATCGCGACTTTGCCTTCGAGGCGACGCACCGCTAGCCGGGTCCGACACGGCGTCCGACTCCATGGCCCGCGATCAACGCGTCGAACGACTTGCGCAGCGCGTCGACCAGAAGCCACAGCTCGCTCGCATGGATCACGAGCGGGGCCGAGGTTTCAGTCCTCCGCATCATCAGATGACGACCGAGCACCTTCGACGATTGCTCTGGACGCGAGCGGGGATTGAGTTCTGCGCTCTTCACCGTTCCGGTACCACAACCCCAGTTTGCGAGGTAATCAACCCATAGTGCTCGATCCGTCGATGCGCTGCGAAGTTAAACTGGTTGCGCTTCGTGTCGGCTGCCAAGTCGAGATCACACGCGTAACTGATGACCTGGTCTCCGGGGGCCACCGTTTGAGCTGCGATCTCTCCCGTTGGGCCAATGATGCACGAGCCGGCGATCATTTCATGCCCATCCTCCACGCCGGTCTTTCCCGCCGCAGCGACCCAGGTGCAGTTCTGGTATGCGCCTGCCTGCATGACCATGAAGTGGTGCAGCATCCGCAGGTGCTTGGGCTGAGGATGGAAGGCGTTTGTATCGGGCGTGTTAAACCCAAGCGCGACGAGTTCTACGCCCTGAAGCCCCAGCACCCTATATGTCTCAGGCCAGCGGCGGTCGTTGCAAATGGCCATCCCGATTAGGGCGTCATCGACCCAGTTAGTATGGAAACCGAGGTCCCCGACTTCGAAATACCGCTTCTCCAAGTGCTGAAAGGGCGAGCCGCTGCGATGGTCCTGGTGCCCCGGCAGGTGAATCTTGCGGTAGCGTCCCACCACAGTGCCGTGGCGGTCGACCAAGATCGATGTATTGAACCGGCGCGGCGGCCTTGACCCGCCATCGAGTTCCGCATAGCCAATGTAGAAAGCAATTCCGCGGCGCCGGGCTTCGTCGAACAGCGGTCTGGTCTCGAGACTAGGCATCTCGGCTTCGAAGAAGCGATCAACCTCAGCCTGATCATCAAACCAATAGCGGGGAAAAAAAGTCGTGAACGCGAGCTCCGGGAAGACGACGAATCGCGCACCGGTGTCGTCGGCTTGCGCGAGCAGCGACACAAGTCGCTGAACTACCTCGGCTCGCGTCTCCTCGAGCTGCACACCGCCCATCTGGGCGACCGCGACACGCAAGACGCGGCTCACGGGATTCGCGGATCGCTGGGCTCGACGTGCGACTGAAACGAGTAGCTGCGTTGACGGACGCTTCGCCGACCGAACCCTCCGTCTGTCATGCACACCTCAGCGGGTTGCGCAATTGCATTGCCTGTGCGAGTAATCCGCACCTATCATCCCGCCGTCAGCCACATGCGCTTGAAGTCATAGTTCCCTAAGGACTGGCCGGTCTTGGCGGGATGAGTCCCCATCACGTGACTTGCATAGCCGTCAATGACCGGATAGAAATACGGAATGATATAGCCGCCGGTGTCGTATTCAATGGCTTGCATTTCATGAGCGATCTCGCGACGCATGCCATCGTCCGTCGTGCTAATGGCTTCACGGTATAGTCGGAAAAACCGAGGACTGTCGAAGTGCGTCTCGTTGTAGGGTGCAGTGGGCAGCGTACCCGACGCTACCTGAGTGAGGTATGGGTAGCCGGTCCACCAGTCCTGAGCAAAGAGCCATTTCTTATAGTTCGGACCGTAGAACTCCGTGACCGGAGTGTTCCTGATATTGACAGCGACGCCAGCACCGGCTGCTTGTTGTTTGAAGATGGTGGCCGCCCCGAGCATGCCGGGCGCGACTGGGGAGGAAATCAGTGTCACGGCGAGACCTTCACGGCCGGCAGCTTTCAGCAACGCTTTCGCTTGATCAAGGTCCTGCTCTCGCTGTGGCAGTTGGTGGTTATAGAGTGGGTCCTCGAGGGAGTAGAGATCGTTGCCGATGGTTCCGTAATTTCCGAACACAAGACGGCGCATTTCCGGTCGATTAACCATGAGACGAAAAGCCTGCCGGACCCGCACATCGTTGAACGGTGGCTGGTCGGCGCGCATGGTGAACGGAGTCCACCCGCCAGCCTCAGCGATCAGCAACTTTCCGCCGCCGCCGGTGACACTCCCTATCGAAGCGTAGGACAGGTACTGGATCAAGTCGGCCTGGCCGCCTAGCAGCGCGTTCACCTGAGACGTCTCGTCGCTGAAGTCAGTTATGACGGCCTTATCGACATAAGGTAGGCCACTCTGCCAATAGTCTGGGTTCTTGGTGAAGACGGTCTGCTGCCCCGGCGTGAATGACTGGAACCGGAACGGACCGGTGCCTACCGGCTTGTGGACATCAAAGCCCACTGGAGCTATGAAGAAGAAGGGTCCGGTGGCGAGAGCTTCCGGCAAAATCGCGTATGGGGCATGCGTTGGAATTCGTACGGTGTGCTTGTCGAGAATCTTGGCGTTGGCGAGATCGAGGGGTGCTATTACCAGCGAGCCCGGCTGTGGGGACTTGGGATTGACGATCTGGCGGAACGTGTAGAGGACGTCGTCGGCACCCAAGTCCTTCCCATTGTGAAAGGTCACTCCGTCGCGCACCCGGATGGTCCACTCCGTGGCCTGGGAGTTCGAAGTGATTTCGGTTGCCAAGTCGAGCGCGGGTAGCCCCTCGTCGTCCAGTCCGATGAGCTGGTTATATAGCTGATAGAAGCGGGCGGTATCAGTCGGGTTCAGCGGGTTCCAAGGGGGACCGATGATGTCGCTGGATGCCCCCCCGGTCAGTGCGGCTGTCAGTGTACCGCCGCGAAGTGGCTTCCCTGCTGCGCTGGATGTGGTGCTGGAGCTCGAGCCACAGCCGGCAGCAAAGGCTCCAACTCCCGCTACCGCGATACCGAGTCCCGCCTGTCGTAGTGCCTCACGCCGCGTAATGTGGCGGCCTCCCCCGTCCGCCTCTGCCACCTTGCTTTTGAGGGTCGGATCGGTAGCGCTCATCACCACGGGTCTTACCTCCTTGCCCTAATCGCCGTCGGTAAGGGCCCGGTATTTTCAGGACTGTAGCGTCGTTGGCGGCCGTCGACTGGTTGGGACGAACTAACAGCCCCCGAGATGACCTTCGAGGCTTCTCGCTGTTCTCGATATGCCTGCCCTGCGTTGGCCAAGTGCTCGCGAATCGCTTGAGTCGCCCGCGCGGTGTCTCCGTCCGCTATGTACCGAATGATGGCTTGGTGTTCCGCGATGGCGTGAGCACGCCGGTTGGGTTGTGAGATCGATTGGGTACCCAATAGCCACAGTTGCCCCCTCAGGGCGTTGAGGATCCACGCGACGCGGGGGAGCCCGGCACATTCCGCCATCGCGACGTGCAGCTCTTCTGCGAAATGCATGAACCGTTCGTCATCCTCGACGAATTGTTCCTGGTGCTCGATTATTGCGAGGAGCGGCCGCACGAGAGAGGGATCGTTCTTCGCGATTAGAGTGCGGACGACGTAGGACTCAAGCATCTCCCTCAGAGCGAAGAATTCCTCCGCCTCCGAGTCGGAGATCACGCGCAACCGGAATCCTCGCTGAGGAAGGATCTCGACCAGCGATTCTGCCTCGAGCCGGCCGACCGCCTCTCGGACCGGGGTCCGGGAGATGTTCAGCTGGTCAGCGATCTGTCCTATGGAGTACAGCTGCCCGAGCGTCAGGTCGCCGCGCTGTATTGCCAGCCGCAACGCGCGATACGCCTGCCGACCGGCCGTTTCGTCGCGGCCTGTGAGATTCAGCGCCCGGAATCCGCCTTCTGGCATGCTAGTATGCTAGTGTTCAAGTGCTCCGCTGTCAAGAGATCCTGGCTGGCGCCGCGAGGAGATCGGGCTCGTGCGCCGGTGCCGGTCCGCTCGCTATTTACCGGTGCGATCGCCGGGAGGCGGAAGCCCGGGATCGGGCTCACGCGGCTATGGAGGATTAGATGAGCGCTGTAGATGTCGTGAGGCGCTTGTACGAGGCATTCGCTGACGAGGATGTTGCCGCTGTCGTCGACGTCCTTGATCCCGGTGTCGAGTGGATCGAGGCGGAGGGTTACATCTACGGTGGCACGTACCAGGGGCCCGAGGCCGTGCTACAGGTATTTGGCCGTGATCGCTCGGAGTGGGACGGTTTCACGGCCGAGCCGGAAATGATGATCAGCGAGGGCGATCAGGTGGTTACACGTGGCTGGTATTCCGGTGTCTACAAGGCGACCAACAAGTCGCTCAAGGCCCGGTTCGTCCACTGGTACACGGTCCGAGACGACAAGATCGTACGATTCGAGCAAGTCGTGGATAGCGCCAAAGTCCTTGAGGCGCTCTAACCTCGACCTTGGACCCCGGCCGCGGGTCCCTTTCGACCTGGACGTCGCCGCGGGCTTACGTGGTCACGCGCGGCAGTACCTCGCGCGCGGTCATTCTCAGTTGCAGCTCGGTCTGCATCGCCGGCACCGCGCTCAGGATCACGGCGTCGGATCCGGCGTCGAGCAGGGCCTGGATCTTGGCTGCGCACTGGTCGGGATCGCCGGCGATGCCGAGCGTGTCCAGCCATTCGTCCGGCAGCTCTCGCGCGATTAGCGTTGCGGGATCAGTACCGCCGCGCGTGTGCATGTCAAGCAGCCGGTCGCCGTAGCCGAGCGCATCGGTGAGCGCACTCTGACCCCCCAACGTGGCCAGGTAGAACGCGACCGACTCGCGCAGCTCCTTCCTGGCCGTCGCTCCATCGTCGTTGACGCAATAGAGCGCATACGTCGCCAGGCGATGTGGCTGGCTCACCGTTGAGTGGGACCGGCTGGCCCGTCCGGCCGCGATCTGGGCGCGCACCATTCGGATGTAGGGTGGGCTCGACAGGACTCCGGACAGGGTGGCGTCGGCGATCTCGCCCGCCAGCCTATGCATCTTTGGGCCGACCGCCCCCATGTAGACCGGGACATCCGACGGATACTCGAGCCGAACTTGTTCAAACGAGTACTCGTCCCCCTCGCTTGTCAACGTCTCCCCCCGCAGAAGCGCGATGACGCTCGTGACCGTCTCACGGAGCGCCTGAAGTTGTGAGCGGGGGACCCTACCCATCTGCTTAATCCATCCAGGATTTCCCAGCGCGATCGCGGGGCGCAAACGGCCAGGGTGCATCGCGTCGATCGTCGCGATCTCCATCGCCAGAACCGCAGGGTGGCGGACCATCGCCGAGACGATCCCGATCCCGACCGGGATCTCCTCGGTAGCCGTCAGCGCCGCTGCCGCGGCGGAGATCCCCGCGACCCAGAAGTAGTCCTCCGCGAACCACACCTCGCCGTAGCCCAACTCCTCTGCGAGCCGGGCGAAGCGGATTATCTCGTTCGGCGTGAGTGTGCTTGCGGCAACCACGCCAACCGGGCAGCGAGCGCTCGCCTCTGAGGCTCCGTTTGTGAACGATTGCGGTTCACCCATTTGCGAACTGCCACCCCTTGATCTTTCGACGTTTGAGCTCGATCAGGACCTCCGCGCAGGACTCCCTAGGAGTACTTACTCCGGGGTTAAAGCACATTGTCCGCCCGAGCTTCTGCGCTGCTCTCGTGAGCGTGACCGTGGAGTCCGAGCAGCGCCTGAGAGCACTCGATCACCGCCCGGTTCGCCTTCGAGCCGGCGGAGGCCGTCACCGGATTTCCGCCATCCAGGACAGGCTTGAGATCTGCGTCGAGCTTCGGCGCTACATCGACGCTCGTGCCATACGGAGGACAGTGGAGGTTGAAGATCGCCTCGTCCGGGTCCTTGAGCGAGCAGGCTGATACGGATCGTGTAGCAGCCCGATTGCCGCAGGTCCTTCTCGAGCTCAGCGACCTCTTCGCATCCGCCGCGTGGCGAGCATCGCCGAACATGCTGGCCGAGACGCGCCCGCCGGGCTCGCCGACCACCGGGGCCAGGATCTGCTGCAGCGCGGCGATCTCCGCGACGGTCTTGAACTCATCGGGCTCGGGCACAGATCAACGCTATCGCTCACCGAGCCCGGCAACAATTGATGGGAACATGTACTTGGCGATGGAATTCCGCGACACGAAAAAAGTTTTCGTTACGATTTGTAAGCCATCGATCATGCCTAGCGCACACGACAGACGCATTGCGCAGGAACCGGTTCGGGTCTCCGTGTGGGTCCGCGCGCAGCTTGTCGGCCGGGATCCCGCGTGACGATTCCCGATCATCGAGAAGCGGCTCGGGTTAGCGGGCTTCGCATCGGGCGTAAGCAACTGTCAACTGCGCTTGACCTCATCGTCTCTGACTGCCTGTGCGTGTCGTCGCACGACATCCGCAGACAGGACATCGGAATCCGTCAAGGGCAGATCGTCGCACTCGGCGATCTGGCTGACGCCGACAGCGCTGAGACGCTTGAGGCATCCGGTCTGCTCGCGCTGCCCGGGCTCGTCGACGCGCACGTGCATCCGACCTACCTCGACGACCCGCGCGACTGCTCGATCGCCGCGCTGTGCGGTGGCGTGACGACGATGTTGTTCTTCGCATATGCGCGGAAGGGTGACTCGCTTCTGGGCGCTGTCCACGAGTTGCGCGACGCCGCGCTGAGCCTGTCGCTCGTCGACTTCGGTCTGCATGCAACGTTGTTCGATCCCCACGTCCAGGCAAAGGAGATCCCGGCGGTCGCGGCCGAGGGGGTTAGGACGTTCAAGCTGTTTTTGGCCTACGCGGCTCAGGGCTGGATGGCTGACGACTTCGCGCTGGTAGAGGTCATGGAGAGAATCAGCGCAGTCGACGGCCTGCTCCTGGCCCACTGTGAGAACGGCGCGGCGATCGACGTACTCGAGAGGGGCGTGCTGACCAGCGGGAAGCCGGACGGGTCGTGGGCGCTGAATGCGACCCGTCCCGCTCTGTTGGAGGCTGAGGCGGTCAACCGCGTGATCACGTTCGGGGACGTGTTCGACTGTCCGGTATTCGTCGTCCATGTCACCTCGGCGGAAGCGTTGGAAGTGGTCCGAAGGGCGCGTGCATCTGGTCGCAAGTTGGCGGCCGAGACGTGCCCGCAGTATCTCGCACTGACGGCGAGCGCTGTCGACCAATGGGGTCCGTTGGCCAAGATCGGACCTCCGCTCCGTACCGAGAGCGACCGCCGATCGCTGTGGACCGGGCTTCGAGATCGGAGCCTTCAGACGATCGGCTCAGATCATGTACCGAAGAAGACGCTGGCCGAAGCCAGCGGCTCGTTGAGCGAGGCGGAGTTCGGAGCCCCATCGATCGAGACGATGCTCGCCGTCGTCTATGACCGTGGCGTTGCGCAAGGGCGAATTTCCGTCACCCGGTTGGCTGAACTGA